>JACXUW010000117.1 GCA_014763705.1 Micrococcales bacterium
GCCGGGCGTCGGCGTCGGGGCGGGCTGCGGTGGACATCACCGCCATTGTGCCGCCCCCACCCGCGCGTCGCCGGCGGCGGGAACACCGGGTTGACCGGCCGCGTTCTACATCAGTAGAATCCTCTACAGAAGTAGAAAGGACGACCACCATGGGCACCTCCGCCGCCGTCACCACCCTCACCCTCCTGCACGCGCTCGTCGTCGTGGGCGTCGTCGCCGTCCTCGTCGGGCTGGCCGTCGTCGTGCCGGCCCTCACCCGCAGCCGTGAGGACCGCATCCGTCGGCACCTCAGCGTTCCGGCGTACTACGGCCTGACGCCCGCGCACTGACCGGGCGGCGGCGAGCGCCGGCCCGTCCGGCCGGCGCTCGCCGCACGTCCAGCCGGCCCCCAGCCGGCTCCCGGCGGGCGTTCGGGGCGGGCCACCTACGCTGGCCCCATGCGGCGCCGGCACCTCACCGAGACCTGGCTCGTCCTCGGGGTCTCGCTCGGGTCGTCGGCGATCTACGCCCTGCTGCGCATCGTCGACCGGCTGACCCGTCCGGAGAAGCTCTCGCAGCAGACCGCCGCGATGAACACCTCGGTCACCCCCGACCGGCCGTGGCTCGACGTCACCTACCAGCTCGTCGGCATCGGGCTCGCGCTCGTCCCGGTGCTGCTCGCCATCCACCTGCTGCGCCGCGACGACCCGGACGAGCCGCACACGATGGGCTTCGACCTGCGCCGGCCCGGGCAGGACCTCTGGCGCGGCACCGCCCTCGCGGCCGTCGTCGGCATCCCCGGCCTCGGGCTCTACCTCGTCGCGAAGGCGCTCGGGGTCAACGCGACCGTCGCCGCCGCCAACCTCGTCGGTGCCGCGTGGTTCACCATCCCCCTGCTCGTGCTCGCCGCCGCCCAGAACGCGGTCCTCGAGGAGACGGTCATGGTCGGCTACCTCTTCCGCCGCTGGGGAGAGGCCGGCTGGGGGACCTGGCGGGTCGTCGCCACCTCGGCGCTCATCCGCGGCACCTACCACCTCTACCAGGGGTTCGGCGGCTTCGTCGGCAACGTCGTCATGGGCCTGCTCTTCGGCTGGCTCTACACGCGGACCAGACGGGTCATGCCGCTCGTCGTCGCGCACACGATCCTCGACGTCGTCGCCTTCGTCGGCTACTCGCTGCTCAAGCCGCACGTCTCCTGGCTCTGACCCCGCCGCGGCTCTCCCGCCCCCGGCGAGAAACCCCGCCGTCGCACCGGAAGCGTTCCGGTGCGACGGCGGGGTTTGCGGCATCCGGCGGGAAAGCCGGACGGGGACTCAGCCGCGGAGGGCGGCGCGCAGGTCCTTGTTGAGGGTCGAGATGACGTCCTGCGGGATCCCCTTGGGGCAGGCCTGCGAGCAGGCGCCGACGTTCGTGCAGCCGCCGAAGCCCTCCTCGTCGTGCTGCTCGACCATGGAGACGACCCGGGCCGCCCGCTCCGGCTGGCCCTGGGGCAGCTCGGAGAGGTGGGTGACCTTCGCGCCCATGAAGAGCATCGCCGAGGCGTTGGGGCAGGCGGCGACGCAGGCGCCGCAGCCGATGCACTCGGCGGCGACGAAGGCGCGGTCGGCGTTCGGCTTCGGGACCGGCGTCGCGTGGGCGTCGGGGGCCGCACCGGTGTTGACCGAGACGTAGCCGCCGGCCTGGATGATGCGGTCGAAGGCGCCGCGGTCGACGACGAGGTCCTTGATGACCGGGAAGGCGTTGGCCCGCCACGGCTCGATCGTGATGACCTCGCCGTCGGTGAAGCTGCGCATGTGCAGCTGGCAGGTCGTCGTCTTCTCCGGGCCGTGCGCCTCCCCGGAGATCATGAGGCCGCACATGCCGCAGATGCCCTCGCGGCAGTCGGAGTCGAACGCGATCGGCTCCTCCCCGCGCGCGTTCAGCTGCTCGTTGAGGACGTCGAGCATCTCGAGGAAGGACATGTCGGGGCTGATGTCCTTGACCTTGTAGGTCTTCAGCTCGCCCCGGTGGCGCGGGCCGGCCTGGCGCCAGATCTTGAGGGTCAGGTTCATCGGAGGGGCCTTCGTGTCGTCGTGGTGGCGGAATCCCGTTCTGTCACTTGTAGCTCCGCTGCTTCAGCTCGATCGCCTCGTAGACGAGGTCCTCCTTGTGGAGGACCGGCTGGCGCATCTCGCCGAGAGCCTCACCGCCGCCGAACTCCCACGCCGCGACGTAGAGGAACTCGTCGTCGTGGCGCAGCGCCTCGCCGTCCTCGGTCTGGCTCTCGGCCCGGAAGTGCCCGCCGCACGACTCGCGCCGGTGCAGGGCGTCGATGCACATCAGCTCGCCGAGCTCGAGGAAGTCGGCGACGCGGCCGGCCTTCTCGAGGCTCTGGTTGAGGGTGTCGGCGGCGCCGAGCACACGGACGTTGCGCCAGAACTCCTCGCGCAGACCGCGGATGAGGTCGATGGCCTTGAGCAGGCCCTCCTCGCTGCGCTCCATCCCGCAGTACTCCCACATGATGTTGCCGAGCTCGCGGTGGAAGGAGTCGACGCTGCGCTCGCCGTTGACCTCGAGCAGGCGCGCCGTGCGCGACTCGACCGACTCGCGGGCCGCGACGACGTCGGGGTGGTCGGCCGACAGCTTGTCGAACGGGCCCTTGGCCAGGTAGTCGCGGATCGTGTTCGGCAGGACGAAGTAGCCGTCGGCGAGGCCCTGCATGAGGGCGGAGGCCCCGAGCCGGTTCGCGCCGTGGTCGGAGAAGTTCGCCTCGCCGATGACGAAGAGGCCGCGGATGCTCGACTGCAGGTCGTAGTCGACCCAGAGGCCGCCCATCACGTAGTGCACCGCCGGGTAGATGCGCATCGGCACCTCGTACGGGTTCTCCCCGGTGATCCGGGCGTACATGTCGAAGAGGTTGCCGTACTTGGCCTCGACGGCCGCCTTGCCCATCCGCGAGATGGCGTCGGCGAAGTCGAGGTAGACCCCGCGCCGGAAGTCGCCGACCAACGGGCCGACGCCGCGGCCCTCGTCGCAGACGTTCTTCGCCTGGCGCGAGGCGATGTCGCGCGGGACGAGGTTGCCGAACGAGGGGTAGATGCGCTCGAGGTAGTAGTCGCGGTCCTCCTCGGGGATCTGGCGCGGGTCCTTGTCGCAGTCCTCGCGGTTCTTCGGCACCCAGATCCGGCCGTCGTTGCGCAGCGACTCGGACATGAGGGTCAGCTTCGACTGGTGCTCGCCGGAGACCGGGATGCACGTCGGGTGGATCTGCGTGTAGCAGGGGTTGGCCATGTAGGCGCCCTTGCGGTGCGCCCGCCAGGTGGCGGTGACGTTGCTGCCCATCGCGTTGGTGGAGAGGAAGAAGACGTTGCCGTAGCCGCCGGAGCCGAGGACGACCGCGTCGGCGAGGTGGGTCTCGATCTCGCCGGTCACCAGGTCGCGGACGATGATGCCGCGGGCCCGGCCGTCGACGACGACGACCTCGAGCATCTCGTGCCGGGTGAACTGCTCGACGGTGCCGGCAGCGACCTGGCGCTCGAGGGCCTGGTAGGCGCCGATGAGCAGCTGCTGGCCGGTCTGGCCGCGGGCGTAGAAGGTGCGGGAGACCTGGACGCCACCGAACGAGCGGTTGTCGAGGAGGCCGCCGTACTCGCGGGCGAACGGCACGCCCTGCGCGACGCACTGGTCGATGATGTTCGCGCTCACCTCGGCGAGCCGGTAGACGTTGGTCTCGCGCGAGCGGTAGTCACCGCCCTTGACGGTGTCGTAGAAGAGGCGGTAGACGGAGTCGCCGTCCTCCTTGTAGTTCTTCGCCGCGTTGATGCCACCCTGGGCCGCGATCGAGTGCGCGCGCCGCGGGGAGTCCTGGAAGCAGAAGACCTTGACGTTGTAGCCGGCCTCGCCGAGGGTGGCCGCGGCCGAGCCGCCGGCCAGCCCGGTGCCGACGATGATGACGTCGAGCTTGCGGCGGTTGGCCGGGTTGACGAGGGCGGCGTCGAACTGGCGCTGGGTCCACTTGCCGGCGATCGGGCCGGCCGGGGCCTTGGTGTCGGCGATCGGCTCGCCCTCGGTGTAGAGGCCGTGGGCGATGCCGGCGTTCACGGGTGCGGTCGTGGTGTCTGTCATCGGGTCAGTGCCTCACTTGATCAGGCCGAAGAGGATGGACAGCGGCGGGATGAGGAACCCGACGACGATGACGGCGGCGACGGCGTGGCCGACCATCTTGGCGCGGCGGTAGGCGTGCGACGTCATCGTCCAGCCGAGGGTCTGCTGCGCGCTGAACGTGCCGTGCGAGAGGTGCAGCGCGAGGGCGAGCATCGCCAGGACGTAGATCAGCGTGTTCCACGGCACCTGGAAGCTCGCGACGACGAGCTCGTAGGGGTTCTGCTGCACGTTCACCCCCTGCCGGTCGGGGTTGACCGAGAACTTGAGGATCGTGAACTGCAGCAGGTGCCACACGACGAACAGGAGGAGGAAGACCCCGCCCCAGCGCATCCACGCGGTGCGCATCGCGGTCTTCACGGCGGCGTACTTGGTCCGGCGGGCGTTCCCGGCCCGGCTCCACAGGGAGAACGCGGCGTAGGCGTGCCCGACGAGGCTGAGCAGCAGGACGACGCGGATCACCCAGAGCAACCCGCCGTACGGGAGCATCGGCTCCCCGATGGTGCGCAGGTGCTCGGCGTAGGTGTTGAACGCCTCCTCCCCCGCGAGCGCCTTGAGGTTGCCGTACATGTGCAGGAGGACGTACGCGACGAACACGATGCCGGTCCCCGCCATGAGGATCTTGAGGCCGATCGTGGAGCGCCGGGCCGTCGTCGCTGAGCGCGAGGAAGTCATGGTGGCCACGAACCTGCACCCTAGCCTCCGCCTCGGAACGGATCGAGGGGTGTCGAGGCCGGCCGGGTGTGACATTCCCCCGGTTACCCCGAGGTAGACCGCGGTCGGCGGTGCGCTCAGGCGCGCCGGGCGGCGACGGCGGTGTCGTAGAGGACCTTCTTGGAGAGCCCGGTCGCGGCGGCCACCTCGGCGCAGGCGTCCTTGAGCCGCTCGCCGGCGCCGGCGCGGGAGAGCACCTCGGCCACGGCCTCCTCGACGCTCGCCACCGGTCCGCTCGCCCCGGCGACGACGACCGTCACCTCGCCGCGGGCGTGCTCCTCGGCCCACTCCGCGAGCTCGGCGAGGCCGCCGCGGCGGACCTCCTCGTAGGTCTTGGTCAGCTCGCGGCACACGGCGGCCGGGCGGTCCGGGCCGAAGGCCCCCGCCATCGCCGCGAGCGAGCGGGCGAGCCGGTGCGGTGCCTCGAAGAAGACCATCGTGCGCTGCTCGCCGGCCAGCGCCGCGAGGGCCCGCTCGCGCTCGCCCTCCTTGCGCGGCGGGAACCCCTCGAAGCAGAACCGGTCGACCGGCAGCCCGGAGACCGCGAGCGCGGTGAGGACCGCCGACGGCCCCGGCACCGCCGTGACGCGCACCCCGGCCGTGACCGCGGCGACGACGAGCCGGTACCCCGGGTCGGAGACCGAGGGCATCCCTGCGTCGGTGACGACGAGGACCCGCGCGCCGCCCACGAGCTCGGGGACGAGGTCGGCCGCGCGCCCCGACTCGTTGTGCTCGTGGAAGGAGACGACCCGACCGGCCGGCGTGACGTCGAGCTCGGCACAGAGGCGACGCAGCCGGCGGGTGTCCTCGGCGGCGACGACGTCGGCGGTGGCGAGCTCGTCGCGCAGCCGGACCGGCGCGTCGCGCGGGTCGCCGATCGGGGTGGCCGCGAGGACGAGGACTCCGGCGCTCATCCCGTGATCCTCGCACGCTCCGCGGACGGCGCAGGAAGCCCACCTACGATGTGCCGGTGACCCGGACCGACGAGCTGCGCCACCGCCTGCTCGGGTTCCGGCCCACCGACGCCTTGTGGGGCTGGCTCGGCCCCGGACTCATCGCGCTCGTCGGCGGCGTCCTGCGGTTCTGGAACCTCGACCGGCCGCACGCCCTGGTCTTCGACGAGACGTACTACGTCAAGCAGGGCTACTCGATGTTCCGGTACGGCGTCGAGATGCGGGTCCTCTCCTCGCTCAAGAAGCCGGACGAGGCCTTCGTCGGCGGCAACCCCGACGTGTTCAGCACGACCGACGGCGACTTCGTCGTCCACCCGCCGGTCGGCAAGTGGGTCATCGGGTTCGGGGAGTGGCTGTTCGGCGCCGACTCCGGGTGGGGCTGGCGGTTCTCCGTCGCCCTCCTCGGGACGCTGTCGATCCTCATGGTCGGCCGGATCGCCCGCCGCCTGTTCGGTTCGACCGCCCTCGGCTGCGTCGCCGCGTTCCTCCTCGCGTTCGAGGGCTCGCACTTCGTGATGTCGCGCACCGGCATCCTCGACATCATCGTCATGTTCTTCGCGCTGGCCGCGTTCGGCGCCCTGCTCGTCGACCGCGACCGCAGCCGCGAGGTCCTCGCCGCGAAGGTCGGCGCGATCCCGCGGGGAGAGTGGCCGAACGGCGTGGGCCCGTGGCTCGGCTGGCGGCCGTGGCGCTGGGTGGCCGGCGCCTCGCTCGGGCTGTGCACCGGCACGAAGATCTCCGGGCTGTTCTTCCTCGCCGCGTTCGGGCTGACGACCGTCTGGTGGGACCTCGGGGCCCGCCGGGCCGCCGGGGTGCGGCACTGGGCCCGCGGCGGACTGCTCGCCGACGGACCGTTCGCCGCGCTCCAGATGGTCGTGACGGCCGCGGTCGTCTACACGCTGTCGTGGACCGGCTGGTTCCTCAGCGACGTCGGCTACCACCGCCACTGGGACCGTTACAACCCGGGGCAGGGCATCCAGTGGCTGCCGTCGGTCCTGCGGAACTGGGTGAAGTACCACCAGGACGCGCTGCACTTCAACACCACCCTCCACGACCCGCACCCGTACCAGTCGAACCCGTGGTCGTGGCTCGTCCAGACCCGCCCGACGTCCTTCTACTACGAGGGCGTGACGCAGGGGGTCGACGGCTGCGGGGTGGCGCAGTGCTCGCAGGCCATCAACCCGATCGGGACGATCTCGGTGTGGTGGCTCGGCATCGTCGCGCTGCTCGTCGTCCTCTGGTGGTGGCTCGTGCGCCGCGACTGGCGAGCTGGGGCGATCGCGGCCGGCGTCATCGGCGGCTACCTGCCGTGGTTCGCCTTCCAGGACCGCACGATCTTCACCTTCTACGCGATCGCCTTCGAGCCGTGGGTGGTCCTGGCCGTGACCTTCGCGATCGGGTTGTGGGTCGGCCGGCGCGCACCCGACCCGGACCGCTGGCGGGTGCGGGTCCTCGTGGTCGGGGGCTACCTTCTGCTCACCCTCGCGCTCTTCGCGTTCTTCCACCCGGTCTACGTCGCGGACACCATCCCCTACGAGCACTGGCACTGGCGGATGTGGTTCCCCAGCTGGATCTGAGCCGCGCCGCGCCCGGCGTCCCACCCGGGGGCGGCGCCGCCCGTCGGTGGTCGCACGTCGTCGGAGTCGACCCCGGCACGGGCCAGGAGCCACGCGACGACGGAGTTGGAGTTCCACATCTCCCCGAGCCCGAGCTCGTCGCGACCCCAGGTGAGGGCGGGGACGTGGCCGGCCTGGTGCAGCACCGCGCGGCATCGTGCGGGGTCGTCGCTGAGGCCGTGGCGGCCGCCGACGGCCGCGGCCAGGTCCGGGACCGTGTAGCCGGGCCAGCACCGCACCTCGTAGCGGAACAACCGCCACCGACCGAGGGCACGCAGCGCGACGGGTCCGACGACGGCGGCGGCGCGATCCGCGTCGACGGGGTCGCGCTGCCACACGGGGGCCATCTCGACGCTGGTCACGAGGTCGTCGACGGTCACGACGAGCACCGCGTGGTAGAGGTCGCGGGCCGGGCGCTGCGCGGCGAGGGCGTGCGCGGCCTCCCACCACCGGCCACCCAGGCGGACGACGCGCCGGCCGGCCCCGAGCGGGATCCAGTACAGGTCGAGCGCGGTGTCGCCGGGTCGGCGGGTCACCCCACGGCCTCCTCCGTCCGCTGCCCGAGCAGCGGCCGGAACACCGCCGCCGCGAGCGCCAGCGCGAGGGCCGCGGCGCCGACGAAGCCGACGGTCAACCCCACCGAGGCGCCTGCCGCGCCCGTCCCGAGCATGACGACCGCCATGCCCGCGACGGCGGAACCGAGGAGGGCGCACCAGGCGACGACGGGGGCGCGCGCCACGCGTGCCCACGGGCGGTCTCGCAGCAGGCCGACGCCGACGACGAGGAGGACGGGGACGACGACGCCGAGGTCCAGGACCTTGACGGTCCAGAACGGCGAGGGGTCGGCGAGGTACTCGGCACTGCGGGGGGTCGCCCGCCACGCGTCGAGCAGCCCCGGCAGGTGCAGCCCGAGGGCGAGGAACGCGGCGACCGCGACCAGGTACCACCCCGTGGTGCGTCGCAGCGGCACGGGCCCCGGCGCGGTGGCGGCGAGCCGGGACCCGGCGAGCACCAAGGCCGCACCACCGAGGACGAGGACGACGAGCAGGAGGGGGAACCACCGCTCGCTCGTGCCGGGATAGCGCCGGACGTCGCCCGCGACCGCCAGCTCGGCCGCGGTGTAGAGCGCGTAGGCGGCCGGCGCCACGGCGAGAGCCGGCGCGCCGGGGTGTCCGCGGCGTACCAGCCAGGCCGCCACGAGACACGTCGGTGCGACGAGGACGAGACCGACGAGGTCGCCGCCGCGCACCTGCGCCGTCGCGCCCGACGAGACGTGGTACTCGATGACCCCGAGGCCGAGGGGTCCGAGGAGGGCCGCCGCCGCCACCGCGAGGCCGAGCAGGACGAGGACGGGCGCCAGTGCGCCCGCGTCCCGCCGGGAGGAACGAGTGACGCGCACGACCGGAGCCCCGGGTGACGGCGGCGTTCTCGGGGGCGTCGACTGCAGGTCCGACCTCATGGCAGCTCCCTCCGTGACGGAGGTGGCTCGGGCCGTGGCCGGGTCACCCCCACCGGATGCCTCCAGCGTCCCACCGGGGGCC
>JACXUW010000576.1 GCA_014763705.1 Micrococcales bacterium
GTCGTCGTCGGCGCACCCGGGGCGGTGCCGGCGCTCCACCGGACGTACGCGCCCAGGTCGCTCTGCACCCGGAGCACGGCGAGCGAGCCGTCCGGGCGCAGGGTCGAGCCGTCCGGGTGGGCCACGGTCAGGGAGTCGGTCTGCGCCGCCCAGGTCGGCCGGCCGAGGAGCCGGCCGACGCGCGGTCCGAGCACGGAGCGCACCGCGGCGTCGACCTCCGTGAAGGGGGCGTCCGGGCCCGGACGGGGGGTCGCCGACACGGTCGGCACCTCGAACCCGCGAGCCGGAGCGAGGCGCACCCCGACCTCGCGCGCCTGGGCCCGGGCGGCCGAGACCGCATCGCCGACCGCCCGGTCGCGCGCCACCGACTCCACCCGCGGGGTGACGACGAGGAACGTCGCGGTGACCGCGGCGAGCACGGCGAGCACGACGGCCGGCGCACGGGACGAGAGCAGGCCGCGCCGGGCCAGCACGGCCGGGGTGAGGGTGCCGGTGGTCTCCACCGGCTCCGCTCCCCGGCTGGCGACGTGCCGCCCGCTCACGCCGTCTCCCCCTCGCGCAGCTCGCCGGCGAGGTCTCGGCTCGAGCTGCGCAGCACGAGGGCCCCGACCACCCCGAGGGCGACGAGGAGCAGCAGCGCGTACCCGGCGAGGAGTGTCGCCGGCAGCTGCACGCGGACCGGCGGCACCTGTGGGTGCCCGTCCCCGCCGACGAGCAGGGGGACGACGGTGACCGCGGCGACGACCCCGAGGACGAGCCCGACGACGACGGTGACGAGGACGACGAGCAGGCGCTCGAGGACGAGGACGACCCGGATCCGCCGCGGCGGCATCCCGAGGGCGAGCAGGACGGCGTTCTCGTGTCGCCGGGCCCGGCCGAGCGCCGCGGTGCTCGCGGCGAAGCCGACCCCGGCGAGGAGGACCGACGCCAGCGTCACGAGGAGCATCGCCGAGCGCATCCCGGCGTTGACCGGCTCGCGCAGCCGGGACGCGACCGCCTCGTCCTCGACGAGGACGGTCGTGCCGTACGGGGCGTCGGCCCGGACGGTGGCCGCCGCGGCCTCGGGGTGCGCGGGGGCGGCCCACCACTCCTGCGGGTCGAGGACGCTGCGGCTGCGCACGTCCGAGCCGCCGCCGACCCGGTCCGGGGCCGCCTCGAGGCTCGGCAGGTCGAGGAGGATGCCGCGTCCGGGGATGGTCGCCGTCGGCAGCGAGTCGACGACGGCGACGACGGTGACCGGAAGGTCACGCACCCCGAGGGGCAGGGTCACGGTGCGTCCCTCGGTCGCCTGGAGCGCGTCGGCGACCTCGCGGGTCATCACCGCCGCCACGCTCGCGTGCTTCCCGGCCGGCGCCGCCCACCACAGGCCGAGCCGGTCGGAGTCGTCGCGGAAGTCGCTCGGCACGGGCACGGTGCGCCCGTCGGCCGACAGCCCCGTGACGTGCAGGGCGAACGAGGGCTCGGGCAGGAAGTAGTACACGTAGTCGGGCAGCGGCACGGAGACGCCGACGACCGACACCGGTGCGGCCAGCCCGAGCCCGGACAGGTCGGCGGTGAGCGTCCGCGACGTCGTCGAGACCAGCCCGAGCGGCACCGCGCTGACGAAGCCTCGCGCGTCGCGCACGCGCAGCGACCCCGCGAAGCCGTCGGCCCCGAGCGGTGACCCGGTGGCCACCGAGACGGTGACCTGCACTGCGCGCGGCGAGCCGGGCGCAGTGCAGGTC
>JACXUW010000577.1 GCA_014763705.1 Micrococcales bacterium
GACGTCGACAGCGGTCGGCAGCGACGCGAGGCCGTCGAGGTCGGTGAGGTCGGCGACGAGGGGCTCGATGCCGTCGGCCTCCACGCCGGCCAGGCCCTCGGCGTCGCGGTCGACGGCGTGGACCCGGGCGCCGGCGCCGGCGAGGGCCCGCGCCACCGCCGCGCCGATGCCGCTCGCGGCGCCGGTGACGAGGGCGGTGCGGCCGTCGAGGTCGACCGGGGTGGACGGGGCGCTGGCGTCGGTCATGGTCGTGGACCCTAGGGACGGTGTGGTCGCGCACCGGTGTGGCCGACATCCACAAAGTCGCGGATGTGGTGTGCGCCGCCGCCAGCCGGTGCCGCGAAGGACCGATGCGGTTCACAGGGAGGATGTGGGCCGGGATGAACACATACCTAGGGGGGTATACGATGGTCGCGCCGCACCGCCCGCGCGGCCACGACCTCGACCCCCTCGGAGCACCCATGCCTCTCCGCCGACTCCTCGCGGCGCTCGCCCTCTCCCTCCTCGCCGCCGGCTCGCTCGCCGCGTGCGGCGACGGCGGGGCCGACGTCAGCGCCACGGCCGGCGCCGCGGCCACTGCCACGCCCGCCGCCGGCTCCCACCTCGACGCCGCCGGCTTCGCGGCCGCCCTGCGCCGCCCCGGCACGACGGTGCTCGACGTGCGCACCCCGGCCGAGTTCGCCGCCGGCCACCTGCCGGGCGCGGTGAACGTCGACATCGAGGGCGCGGCCTTCGGGACCCAGCTCGCGGCCCTCGACCCCGCCGGGGCGTACGCGGTGTACTGCCGCTCGGGCAGCCGCAGCGCGGCCGCCCTCGACGCGATGGCGCAGGCCGGCTTCACCGGTGCCTACGACCTGGCCGGGGGGATCGGCGCCTGGCAGCAGGCCGGTGGCGAGGTCGTCACCGGCTGAGGACGCGCCCGGCCGCGGCCCCGACGGGCCACCGGGGTCACGGTTCGGACACGACTGACGACGACCTCCTGCGCCGCCGGCCCGCGCGTGGCAATACTGGTGCCGTGACGGATGGGAGCGCTCCCACGGCGGGTCCCCCGACCGTGCCCGCGGCCCCTCCGCACCCGTCCGGCACCCGTGCCGTGGCCGCCATCAGGGAACCCGGCCACGGCACGGGAGCCGGGCGGCCCCCCACCCTCGCCGATGTGGCGGCCCTCGCCGGCGTCGGCCGCGGCACCGCGTCGCGGGTGCTCAACGACTCCCCGCACGTCAGCCCGGGCGCGCGCACGGCCGTGCAGGCCGCCGTCGAGACCCTCGGCTACGTCCCGAACCACGCGGCGCGCTCGCTCGTGACCCGGCGCACCGGCACGGTCGCCCTCGTCGTCTCCGAGCCGGGGGAGCGGGTGTTCAACGAGCCGTACTTCGCGGCGATCGTGCGGGGGATCGGCGAGGCGCTCGCGACCGCCGGGGTGCAGCTCGTCCTGACCATGGCCGGTGAGCAGCCCGCCGCGGGCCGCGCGGCGACCTACCTCACCGACCGGCACGTCGACGGCGTCCTCCTCCTCTCCCTGCACGCCGAGGACCCGCTGCCCGACCTCCTCGAGGCGCGGGGGGTCCCGACCGTCTGCGGGGGCAGCCCGGCGACGCGGCGCCCGGCGTACGTCGTCGACGCCGACAACCTCGCGGGCGGGCGGGCGGCCGTCGACCACCTCGTCGCGGGCGGGCGGCGGCGCCTGGCCGTCCTCGCCGGCCCGCAGGACATGTC
>JACXUW010000118.1 GCA_014763705.1 Micrococcales bacterium
CCGGAGGGAAGGGACGATGGTCCTACCAGGTCGGCCCCGGGAACCACCCGTCGGGCGGACCGACGACACCGCTGTCCCGGCCCACGCCACCTGCGCGCCCACTCCGCTCGGTCCGCCCGACGGGTGGTTCCCGGGGCCGACCTGGTAGGACCATCGTCCCTTCCCTCCGGGCGGCTGGCCCGGCGATGCTGCACAGGTGAGCGAGCTCGGCAGGTCCGCGCCCTCGACCGGCACGCCGAACGGGAAGACGCCCCGGCCGGCCGGGGTGCTGCGCTCGCTCGTGGGGCTGCTGGGGCAGGGGCTCGCCGGGCCGGGTCGTCCGGGCGGCTGGAGCGTCGAGACCGTCGTCGTGGGGTTCGGCGTCGTCGTGCTGCTGGTCATCGCCCTCGGCCAGGCGGGCCTGATCTGAGGCCGGGCCCATGACTGCTGCCCATGGCGCCCGAGGCCCGGATGGGCGCATGCTGGGGGTGGTGGACCGCGCCCCTGCCGGGGTCCCCTCCACCGAGCCCGTGTCCTCGGGAGGACCCGTGTCCGACACCTCCAGGTGGTTGGCGCCGGCGGCCGACGAGCCGTCCGCGGCGGCGTCACCTGACGCCCCGGCCGGCCACTGGACGGTGCCGGGCCCGCGGGCCGACCGCGTCGAGGCGTGGGCCCCGACCCGCCTCGGCTGCGTGGCCGAGGCCGTCGCGGGGGTCATCGAGGCCTTCGCGGACGTGGGCGACCAGCAGCCGTCGCGCTACCACCGGGTCATCCTGCCGGGCCGGGAGGACCCGGAGGTGCTGCGGGCCGTGCTCGACGAGGTGCTCTACGACGTGCGGTCCGTCGGCGTCCTGCCGGTGTGGATCAGCCTGCGGTCGCGGCCGGAGGGCGCGGAGCTCGAGATCGGGGGCATCGACACGGACGAGGTGCGCGCGCCCCAGCGGGCCCCGGTCCGGGTGTCGCTGCACCGGCTGGCCCGCCGCCCGGGGTCGAGGGAGTGGACGGCGAGCGTGGTCCTGCGCCGGTGAACGGCGACCGCCACGCGGGTGACCGCCGGGCGCCCGGCTGCTTGACCGCCCGGCGGCCACCCTGGTTCCGCCCTGCCCCGACCCGGGTCGCGACAAACCTCAGGAACGCCCCCGGTCCCGGAGCGTGCCGGTGGCCGCGACGTCCGAGGCCACGTCCCGGATCTTGCGGTTCGTGTCCTGGCTGACCACCCGCAGCATCCCGAAGGCCTCCTCGCGGGTCACCCGGTGGCGCGCCATGAGGATCCCCACGGCGACCCCGATCTCGCGGTTGCTCCCGAGGGCCCTCGTGAGGTTCTCGGCCCGGTCGTGCGCGAGGTGGGCCGCGACGAGCAACGAGCACTGGGTGGCGAGGAGGAGGCCGTCGCGCATCGCGAGGGCGCCGAACGCGTCGGGCGAGCGGGAGTAGACGTTGAGGGCCGCGACGGCCTCGTTGCCGTCGAGGAGGGTCAGGCGCTGGGAGAGCACGCTCGACACGCCGACCTCCTCGTGGACCCGGCGTCCGTACTCGGGCCACCGGGCGTCCTCGTGGACGCGACCGGTGACGAATACGTGGTCGCGCGCGACCGCGTCCACGCACGGACCCGAGCCGAGGGCGTACTGCACCTCGTCGGCCTGGAGAGCCTCGTCGTGCGAGGTGGCGAGGGTGGACAGCGACTGCGAGCGCATCACGGTGATGCTGCACCAGTCCGCGCCCGGGACGAGGTCGACGCCGCGCTGGACGAGGCGACCGAGCAGCTGGCGCGTTCCGAGCCCCTCGGGCTGCCCCCGGCCCGCGGTGAGCAGGTCGCTCACGACGCCGAGGAGGCTCGAGGGGGCCTGGGCGTCGACCGCCGGACGGTCCTCGTCGTCGGACCCTCGGGGCGTGACGGCGTACTCCACTTCGTCCACGAGCAGGGCCTACCCGTCGCCGGGGCCGACCATGCGCCGGGTCCCCACCCGTTGCCCCGGTGACGCGCCGGCGCCACCGCATGGGGGTCGGGCAGCCGACCCGCCGGTCACATCCGCTCCTTGACGCCTCGTCGCACGAGCCACCAGTTCATCGGGAAGGCGGTCGCGAAGCCGCCGAGCATGGCCACCTGCATCGCGAGCCAGAACACCGGCGAGGAGACCTCGGGGCGGGTGCCGTAGAGCGGCTGGAGGACGCCGAGCAGCAGGACGGCCATCGTCCCGTACATGCCGACCTGCCACGCGGTGAGTGACAGGGCGTCGGCCTTGAGCGCCGCCCACACACCCCGCGCGACGGTGAGGTCGCGCATCGGGGCGATCGCGAAGTACTGGAAGGCGATCCCGATGACGAAGGCGGCGACGAAGTCGAGGACCCAGACGGCGAACATCCGGTCACCGAAGAGTCCCGGGAAGCCGAACGGGACGAGGACGGCCGGCGCGAGGAAGGCCGTCGTCTCGGCGACGACGTCGCCCAGGGTGCATCCGGCGCCACAGTGCAGTGCGCCCTTGGCCACGGAGACCGGCATCGTCGGGTCGTCGTCGACCCCTGCGCGCCCGTGCCGCCGGTAGAACCAGAGCGCCCCGAGGCTGCCGAAGAGCGCACTCACGGGCCACACCACCGCCATCACCCCCATCCGAGGAGGGTGGCGGGCCACGTCGACGGCGATCCAGGCCGCGCAGACGGCGGCGAGGGCGAGCGAGAGGGTGGCGACGGCGGTGAGCCAGGTGGGCACGGGCGCTCCTTCCGGGTGGGGTCCCTCCAGTCCTACCCGCTGGCCGGAGGTTCACGGACGGAGAGGGGCTGAAGTGTCTCGAGCGGGCCCACCGCGCGCCGGGTGAGGTGCGCCCCCGGGACTCCGTGCTCCCGGCAAGGGATCCCGTGCCGGGCGCAAGGGATCGCTTGCCGGGCGCAAGGGATCCCGTGCCGGGCGCAAGGTTTCGCTTGCGACGAGCACGGAGTTCCGGGGGAGCAGTATTCGGCTCCGGCTCTCAGGTGGGTCTCGGACCGGTCGCCGGTCCTGCGGACCGGCCGCCCGGGACCACGCCCACCGACGGGCTCGCCGCCGGCGGGTCCCGCGGGTCAGCGCCGGCGGGCCGCCCGGTCGAGCACCGCTCCGAGGAGGGCCACGCCCCCGGTGAGCGCCGCCGCCCGCCGCCTGGAGGGTGACCCGGCGGCCAGCACCCCCATCGTCACGGCGTGCGTCACGTCGACCGCCACCGCGACCCGCCGGGTGGCCCGCGGCGCGAGCACCTGCGCGAGCCCCTGGACGAGGTGTCGCGCGCCGAGGGCGCGGATGCCGAGCTCCTCGACCGGGTCCGGCGAGCGGCCCTCGACCCGGCGCCACACCTCGTCGCCCCGCGCGAGGAGCAGTGCACCCCACGCCGACCCGCCGACGCCGACGAGCCGCAGCCACGACCCCGAGGCGCTCACCGTCGCCGCCCGGCGACCACGGCGCCCGCGGCGAGCAGCGCGCCCCCCGCCGCCGCGAGCGCGGGGTAGTGGTGGGCCACCCACTGCTGGGGGCTGTGGGCGTGGGCCCGGCCGTCGAACACGCCGTGGGCCCCGAAGTCGCGTCCGTCGGGGCCGTCGGCGGGTTCCCAGAGGTTGGCCGGCTGGTCGGCCGGCCTCGGGTCGCCGGTCTGCTGGGACGAGAACCCGGTGCGCCCGAGGTACCGGTCGAGCAGCCCCGGGACGAGGGCGTTCGCGGCGAGCGTGCCGACCGTGCTGGCGCCCACCCAGTACTCCCGCCGGCGGGGATGGTCCGCGGCGAAGAGCACCGCCCGGGCCGCCACCTCCGGCTGGTAGATCGGCGGCACCGGCTGGGCGTGGTCGGGCAGCCGGGAGAGGACCCACGAGAACTGCGGGGTGTTGACGGCCGGCATCTGGACCATCGTCACGCGCACTCGACTGCCCTCGTGGAGCAGCTCGGTGCGCAGTGACTCGTGGAAGCCCTGGATGGCGTGCTTGGCGCCGCAGTAGGCGCTCTGCAGGGGGATGCCGCGGTACGCGAGCGCGGAGCCGACCTGGACGATCGTGCCCCGGTCGCGCTCCTTCATCCGGCGCAGGACGCTCATCGTCGCGTAGACGTAGCCGAGGTAGCTCACCTCGGTGACCCGGCGGAACTCCTCCGGACGGATGTCGTCGACCCGGGCGAACACCGAGGTGAAGGCCACGTTGACCCACACGTCGACGGGCCCGAGCTCGGCCTCGACCCGCTCGACCGCCGCCTCCACCGCGTCCGGGTCGGCGACGTCCGTGGGCACGACGAGCGCCCGACCGCCGAGCCCGCGGACCTCCTCGGCGGCCGCCTCGAGCCCGCGCTCGCCGCGGGCGAGCAGCGCGACGCTGTCCCCCCGCCGCGCGAACTCACGGGCGGTGGCCCGTCCGATCCCTCCACTGGCTCCGGTGACGGCGACGACACGGGGCACGACAACTCCTCTCGGTGCGGGTTCAGGTCCACTCCGTCGCTACCCGCACCCGGGCCGGTCGATGCGTGCCGCCTACCGCTCGGGACCGGCGTGGGTCGCGTCCGGCGCGTCCGGCGCGTCCGCCGCGTCCGACGGCGACGCGCCGGCCGGCCCCAGGGTGCGGACGAGGCGCACCAGCTCGGCGCGAAAGCGCTCGGGGTCGACGAGCGGGTCCTCGACGAGGTGGTCGGCGACGCCGGAGGCCTGCACCGCGGCGTGCGCGCTCGCGCCGAGGGCCGTGCGCTCCACGATGAGCCGCCGCCGGTCGCGGGGGTCCCGGCGACGGGTCACGTGGCCGGTGCGCTCGAGCCGGTCGACGACGCGGCCCATCGTCTGCTCCTCGACCCGGCTGCCGGCGGCGAGCTCGCGCTGGGTCAGCGGGCCGCCGCCGAGGGTGTGCAGGGCGAGGAAGCCGGCGTGGGTCAGGTCGTGGTCGGCCAGCCAGCCGTTCCACTCGTGCTCGACCATCCGGGCGGCCGTGGACAGCAGCCGGCCGAGGGACCAGTCCTCCGGCGGCGTCGTCACCCTGTCGAGGGTAGAACGTCGCCGATGGCTCCGGAGGGGTCCGGCGCTATATTGCTCAGCATGCTGAGTGATGACGTCGCCGCACCCTCGTCGCCGTCGGACGGCACCGGCCGCCGCCGCTGGTTCGGGCTCGTCGTCATCAGCCTCGGCGTCTCGCTCATCATCGTGGACTCGACGATCGTCAACGTCGCGGTGCCGTCGATCATCGACGACCTCGGCATCACCTCGACCGACGCACAGTGGGTCCAGGAGGTGTACACCCTCGTCTTCGCCGCGCTCCTGCTCATCGTCGGACGGCTCGCCGACCGGTTCGGTCGGCGACGTCTGTTCGCCCTCGGCGCACTGGTGTTCGGCCTCTCGAGCATCCTCGCGGCGACCGCGGACGGTGGCCCGTGGCTGATCGGGGCGCGGGCTCTCCAGGGCGTCGGCGGAGCCCTCATGCTGCCGACGTCGCTCTCGCTCCTCAACGCGACCTTCCGCGGCCGCGAGCGAGGGATCGCCTTCGGCATCTGGGGCGCGACGATCGGCGGCACGGCCGCGCTCGGGCCGCTGCTGGGCGGCTGGCTGACCACCGACTTCTCGTGGCGGTGGGCGTTCGGCATCAACGTGCCCCTGACCCTCGTCGTCATCGCCGGGCTCTTCCTCCTCGTCGACGAGTCACGCGAGCGGGCCGAGGGACGCGGGGCCGACTGGTTCGGGGCCGTCCTCTCCGCCGTCGGCTTCGGGGCGGTCGTCTTCGGGCTCATCGAGGGCCGCACCTACGGGTGGGTGCGCAGCACCGGCCCGGACCTCTCGCTCTTCGGGTGGACCTGGTCCTGGTCGGTGTCGCCGGTCGCGGTGGCCTTCGTCCTCGGGGTCCTCGCCCTCGCGACCTTCGTCCTCGTCGAGCGACGTCGCAACGCCGCCGGCCAGGTGGCGATGCTCGACCTCTCGCTCTTCACCATCCCGTCGTTCCGCAACGGCAACGTCGCGGCGCTCATCGTCAGCCTCGGCGAGTTCGGGCTGCTCTTCGCGCTGCCGCTGTGGTTCCAGAACGTGCTGGGCTACAGCGCCTTCCAGACCGGTCTGGTCCTCCTCGCGCTCGCCGTTGGCAGCTTCGTCGCCAGCGGGTTGGGGGCGGCCATCGGGCGCACCCGCAGCCCGGTGTTCATCGTCCGGCTCGGCATCGTGCTCGAGATCGCGGGCATCGCGGGCATCGCCCTGCTGCTCCGGCCCGATTCCGCGTGGTGGGTCACCGCGCCGCTGCTCTTCGTCTACGGCGTCGGGGTGGGGTTCGCGACCGCGCAGCTGACCGGCGTCGTCCTCGCCGACGTGCCGGTGCAGCGCAGCGGGCAGGGCTCCGGCACGCAGAGCACCTCCCGTCAGGTCGGGTCGGCGTTCGGCATCGCCATCCTCGGGACCGTGCTGTTTACGGTCCTCGGCGCGCGGCTCGAGGCGAGCCTCACCGACCAGGGGGTGCCGCAGCAGGCGCGCACCGGCATCGTCGAGGCGGTCAAGGGCAGCGCCGGCGCGGCCATCCCCGGACTGGCCCGCGACCCGCGGACGGCGGCGGCCGCAGAGGACGCGAAGGTCGCCTTCACCGAGGCCACCCGGGTCTCGGCGGCGACGGCGGCCGGCTTCCTCGTCGTCGGCCTGCTGACCAGCCTCTCCCTCGGGTCGGGCCGCCGTCCCGAGGACGAGCAGGAGGGGCCGGTCACCGCCTGACCCGGCACCCGACCGGGCGCACGGTCAGTCGTCGGCGTCGGGTCCTCGGCGACGGTGGGTGTCGGGCTCGAACCCGTGCTGCACGCCCCAGAGCACGGCCTGAGCCCGCCGCTCGACGCCGATCTTGCGGTAGGCGCTGCGGATGTAGGACTTCACCGAGTTGATGGAGAGGTAGGTCCGCCGGGCGATGTCCTCGTTGCGCAGGCCCTGGGTGATCAGCGCGAGGATCTCGGCCTCCCGCGCCGAGAGGCCCTCGGCCCGCCCGGGCCAGTCGCCGGAGCCGTCGTCGGACCACTCGGTGCGGTCGGTCACCTGCTCGCCCGCGTGCACCCGCTCGAGCGCCGCCACGAGCTCCTCGGCCGGCATCCCCTTGGAGAGGTAGCCCGAGGCCCCGCGCTCCAGGGCTGCGCGGGCCAGCTCCTCGTGGGTGTTGAAGCTGTAGAGCACCACGCGGTCGGCCGCGCCGGCGGCGAGCATCTCGGCGATGAGGGCCCGGTCCCCCTGGTCCTGGGCGAAGGTGTCGTAGAGCAGGACGTCGACCGGGCGCTCGACCGGCATCCGCGAGTCGAACTCGATGAGGTGGACGCGGTCACGGAAGGGCTCGAACATCCGCGCCAGGCCCTGGACGACGATGTCGTAGTCGTTCACGAGCGCGACCCGTACCGGGCGCCTGTCCGCGGCCATGCCGCCAAGGTAGTCGACCCGGCGCGCGCGGTCCCGGCCCCGGGGCGGCGCAAACCACCCTTTGGGGTGCAGCGCGCCGGAGGCCCCCACCGGCAGGCTGGCAGGATGCCTGACCCCGGACCTCGCCCGTGACGCTGCGCATCGCCTCCGTCCCCACCGACCACGTCTACGTCCGCCACCTGTCCGACCCGGACGGCCGCGGCGCCACCGTGCGCCTGCCCGACCCCCGCCCCGACCGGGTGGTCACGGGCGCGCCCTGGTGGCCGCCGCGCGTCCTCGACCCGGCGTGGGTCACCGCCCACGCGGACGAGTTCGACCTCGTCCACGTCCACTTCGGCTACGACGCCGAGAGCCCCGCCGACCTCGCCGCCTGGACCGAGACCCTCCGCCGGCTCGGCAAGCCGCTCCGCCCTTGGCCGAGTGACGGAATTATGCCTATTTTCCGCGACTTCCGTGACATTGTAGTGTCGATTTTGCGGATATCGCAACAAACTATCGCAGATTGATGCATTGTTTGCACAGTTCATGCGCGCATGCTGCCGAGAGGGGCCGGCGGGCCATTGCCGCCGCACGATTACGGGAACAGAGGGAGCCACAGCAATGACGCCACGCATGGGAGCGATCTGCCTTTTCGCCAGCCTGGGATTCGCTACGCCCGCAATGGCCGAGATGGTTGCATTGACGGGCGCCAATGTCGTGGACCTAGACGGCAAGGCCCCCGTCCAGAATGCCGTGGTGCTGATCGAGGGCGAACGGATCAAGGCAATCGGTCCCGCCGCGACGACGCAGATTCCGGCCGGCACGCGGACCATCCCGCTCGATGGCAAATGGCTGGTCCCCGGCCTGATGAACATGCATGTCCATCTCGCGCTCAACCTTCCGGGTGCGGCGCGCGTGTATAACGAAGGCAAGGATTCGATCGCGCTCCGGATGCTCGACAATGCGCAGAAGTCTCTGCGTTCGGGCGTCACAACCATCCGCCTGACCGGCGCGCAGGACGGCGTCGATTTCACCGTCAAGAAGATGATCGACAGCGGCACCTTCGACGGCCCGCGTATTCATACCGCCGGCTCTTCGATCGTCGCGACGGGTGGCCACGGTTCGACCGAGGTCAATGGACCAGCCGAATTCTCGCGTGCAGTCCGCGAACAGGTCAAGCGCGGAGCGACCTGGATCAAGCTGGGCATCTCTGGCGGCATCTCCGACACGCATGGCGAGATCGCGGCTTCGCCCTTCACCGACGACGAATTGAAAACTGCGATCGAAGTCGCGCATCGCAACGGCGTGAAGGTGACCGGCCATAATGGCTCCCCGCTGGCGGCCGAGGCGGCGATCGACGCCGGGATCGACGGCTTCGAACATGGCTACTTCCTGACCCCGCCCGTGCTCACGAAGATGAAGCAGAAGGGCGTCTGGCTGGTCCCCACGATCGTCGTGAGCCAGCAAGGGGCGAAGGAGTTCTACCGCAAGATCGGTTCGCCCGACTGGTATCTCGCCCG
>JACXUW010000119.1 GCA_014763705.1 Micrococcales bacterium
CGGTCGGCGCCTTCGGCTCGACGTACAGGCGTCGGACCTCGGAGATCCACTCCGAGTAGCCCGAGTCCCCCTGCGTCTCGTTGTCAGGCACGGGGATGCGCCTGGGCGTAGGACCGCTTGAGCCGGTCGACGGACACGTGCGTGTAGATCTGGGTGGTCGCGAGCGAGGCGTGCCCGAGCAGCTCCTGGACCATCCTCAGGTCGGCCCCGCCCTCGAGCAGGTGCGTCGCGGCCGAGTGCCGCAGACCGTGCGGTCCGAGGTCGGGTGCGTCGGGCACGTGCTCGAGGAGGCGGTGGACGGCGTCGCGGACCTGGCGCGGGTCGACCCGGCGTCCCCGGCGACCGAGGAGGAGAGCCGGCCCGCTCGTCGCGGTCGCGAGCGCCGGGCGGCCGGTCTCGAGCCAGTCGGACACCGCGTCCCGGGCGGGGGCGCCGAACGGCACCCGGCGCTCCTTGTCGCCCTTGCCGACGACCCGCAGGACCTGTGCATCGAGGTCGACGTCGTCGACGTCGGCCCCGGCGAGCTCACCGACGCGGATCCCGGTGCCGTAGAGCAGCTCGAGCGCCGCCCGGTCGCGCAGGTGGACGGGGTCGGCGTCGTCGGCCGCCACCCCGGCGACCTCGAGGAGGGAGGCCGCCGAGCGCTGGGTGAGCACCGGCGGCAGCGTGCGGTGCCGCTTGGGGGCGGCGAGCCGCAGCGCGGGGTCGTGCTCGACCCGCCCGGTCCGTTCGCACCAGCGGAAGAAGGTCCGCAGCGACGCCGACGTCCGGGCGACCGTCGAGCGGGCCGCTCCTCGGCGCGCGACGGCACCGAGCCAGCCGCGCAGGTCGGCGAGCGTCACCTCACGCAGGTCGGCATCGTCCTCGACCCCGGTGCCGTCGAGGAACGCCGCGACGTCGCGGGTGTACGCGCGCACGGTGTTCTCGGAGCGCCCACGCTCGGCGCGCAGGTGTCGCTCGAACGCGGACAGCACCTCATGGCAGAGGACGGTCACGTCGACACGGTGACACCGCCACGGGCCCGACGCAACGAGAACCGCCGCAAGGTCGTCCGTTCGGTCAGGCGTGGAAATGGACGACCGGGCACGCTCCCCGCGCCCGCCGGACCTGCGCGGACGCCCGGCCTCCCGGAGGGCGACGTCACCGGGCCCCCGCCGTCGGCGCGCACTTGCGCCACCCGCCGTCGGATCGCTCGAGCAGCCCCAGCGCCTCGAGGACCGCCAGGGCCGCCGGGACCCGGAGCGGGTCGGTCCCCGAGAGGACGGCCAGGCGCTCGGGAGGCAGCCAGCGGCGGACCGGCGCGGCCGCCCACAGGGCGTACTCGTCCGGAGCGAGGGCATCGGTCGGGAGCGGCTCCGGGCGGCGCGCGGGCGCGAGGTCCTCGCCGATCCGGGCGGCGAGCTCGGCGACGTCCGCGGCGTCGGTGACCAGCACGGCGTCGGTCTCGCGGAGGAGCTCGTGGCACCCGGCCGAGGTGGCGCTGGTCACCGGACCGGGAACCGCCCCCACCGGCACGTGGTGCTCGCGCGCCTCGCGGGCCGTCGAGAGGGACCCCGAACGCAGGCCCGCCTCGACGACGACCGTCGCCCGGGAGAGCAGCGCGATGACCCGGTTGCGGGCGAGGAAGCGCCCACGCATCGGCGCCGCTCCCGGCGGTACCTCGGCGACCACCGCCCCGGCGTCGGCGACGGACGCGATGAGCCGGTCGTGGGCCCGTGGATAGGCGATGTCCACGCCACACGCGAGCACGGCGACGGTCGGACCGGCCCCGGCGAGCGCGCCGCGGTGGGCCGCGGCGTCGATGCCGAAGGCGGCACCGCTGACGACCGTCCAGCCGCGGCCGGCCAGGTCCTCGCCGAGGTCGGCGGCCACCCGCAGCCCGTACGAGCTCGCGGCTCGAGACCCCACGACCGAGACCGCGCGCTCGACGAGCGCCGCGAGGTCGGGCTCGCCCCGCACGTAGAGGCAGTACGGCGGGTCCTCGTGGCGGTCGAGGCCGACCGGCCACTCCGGGTCCCCGGGGACGAGGACCCGCACACCGAGCCCCCGGACGGAGGCGACGAGGCCGTCGAGGTCGAGCTCCGGGACACGCACGTACACCTCTCCCCCGCCGGCGGCCCGCCGCTCCCGGATGGCCGCGAGCGCGGCCGCGCCTCCCTCGGCCGCCAGCCGGTCGCGGGTGGCCCGGTGCTTCGGCTCGAGGAGGAACGACAGGGCGACCCGGGCCCAGCGGTCGTCTCGCTCGAGCGGAGACACCCGGCCGCTCACGCCGCGACCCCCTCGGCCCGGCGGAGGACGAGCCCCGTGGCGACGTCGTCGCGGGTGGGAACGGCCCGACCCGCGAGGTCGGCGGAGGACCAGGCGAGGCGCAGCACGCGGTCGTAGCCGCGCAGGGTCAGCCGTCCGGCGTCGAGGGCCGTGTCGAGCGCGACGGTCGTCGAGCCGGGCAACCGGTAGGGCGGTCGGCGCAGGACGTACCCCGGCACGAGCCCGTTGACCCGCCAGCCCGCCGGGGACCACCGCTCGGCCTGCGCACCCCGAGCCGCGAGCACCCGCTCGGCGACGGTGGCGCTCGACTCGCCGGTCTCCTCGGCGAACGCCGCCCGCCGCACCGGCGGCACGTGCACGCGCAGGTCGACCCGGTCGAGCAGCGGACCGGAGAGGCGTGAGGTGTAGGAGCGGATGTCCCTCGAGTCGCACGTGCAGTCGGCGCCCTTCCCGAACGCCATGCCGCACGGGCACGGGTTGGCGGCCAGGACGAGGAGGAAGCGGGCGGGGTAGCGGACCAGCTGGCGGGCCCGGGCGATGACCACCTCGCCGCTCTCGAGGGGCTGACGGAGGGTCTGCAGGACCGAGGAGCGGAACTCGGGCGCCTCGTCGAGGAAGAGCACGCCGTGGTGGGCCCGCGAGACGGCGCCGGGCAGGACGACCCCCGACCCGCCCCCGGCGAGCGCGGCCACCGACGTGCTGTGGTGCGGCGCGACGAACGGTGGGGTGCGGTCGAGCTCGGTGACGTCGCCGACCGGGGCGACCAGCGAGCGGACCGCGTGGACCTCGAGTGCCTCCTCCCGACCCAACGGCGGGAGGATCGTGACGAGCCGCTCGGCGAGCATCGTCTTGCCCACGCCGGGTGGCCCGGTCATGAGCAGGTGGTGGCCGCCGGTCGCGGCGAGCTCGAGGGCGGCCCTCGCCTCGGGCTGGCCGACGACGTCGGCGAGGTCGACCCCCGGGCCGGAGCCCCCGCCGTCCGGGACGCGTCGCTCGGCGACCGGCAGCGACCCGCCCCCGGCGGCGTCGCGGTACCAGCCGATGACCTGCTCGAGCGAGCGCGCGCCGTGGACGACGACGTCGCCGACGAGCTGGGCCTCGGCCACGTTCTCGTCGGGGACGACGACGTGCCGCTCGCCCCGGCGGGCCGCGGCGAGGACGGCCGGCAGTACGCCACGCACGCCGCGCAGGCGCCCGTCGAGGGAGAGCTCCCCGAGGTGGACGACGTCCTCGACGGCCCGGCGCGGCAGCACCCCGGCCGCCGCCAGCACGGCGACCGCGATGCCGAGGTCGAAGGCCGACCCCCGTTTGGGGACCGACGCGGGCGAGAGGTTGACGGTGACCCGGTGCGGCGGGACCGGGGCACCGGCCGTGTGGGCCGCCGCGCGGACGCGGTCGGGGGCCTGGGCGCAGGCGGTGTCCGGGAGCCCGCCGACGGTGAAGGCGGGCAGGCCGGCGGCGATGTGCGCCTCGACGTCGACGAGCGTCCCGTCCAGCCCGGTGAGGGCGACCGACCGGGTGCGCCCGAGGCCGAGGGTCACGACCCCACCCCGACGACGTGCCGGACGAGGGGCGGCGCGCCCGGGCGGCAGAGCACCCCGACGACGTCGATCCGCACGGCGGCCGGACCGGGGTGCGCCCGGGCGTACGCGGCGGCGAGGCGACGCAGGCGCATCGCCTTCGCGACGGTGACCGCCTCGACCGGGTCGCCGAACGCGGTGTCGCGCCGGGTCTTGACCTCGCAGACGACGAGGCACCCGTCGTCGTCGAGCGCGACGATGTCGACCTCGCCGTGCTCGCAGCGCCAGTTGCGCTCGAGCACGCGCATCCCGCGCTCCCGGAGGTAGCGCGCGGCCAGCGCCTCGCCGTACCGGCCGAGGCCTCGACGCGGGTCGGAGGTGGTGGTCGTCGTCATGACCGCAGCCAACGCCCGGTGCCCCCGGCGGCGGAACCCCGGGCTCGGGATCTGTGGACGAACGACGAGGCGCCGAGCGCCTGTGGACGACGGCGCTAGAACTCGCCCTTCGGCAGCTCGAGCTCGGCCTTGGCGAGCTCCTCGACGTTGACGTCCTTGAAGGTCACCACCCGCACGGTCTTGGCGAACCGCGCCGGCCGGTAGATGTCCCAGACCCAGGCGTCGTGCATCGTCACGTCGAAGAAGACCTCGCCGCCGTCGGTGCGCACCTTCACGTCGACCGAGTTGCACAGGTAGAAGCGGCGCTCGGTCTCGACGACGTGGCTGAACAGCCCGACGACGTCGCGGTACTCGCGGTAGAGCGCGAGCTCCGCCTCGCTCTCGTACTTCTCGAGGTCCTCCGAGCTCATCGCTCCCCCACGCTCGTCAGGTCGGTCACCACGCCATCATCGTGCATCACGCCGGGCAGCCGCCACGAGCGCCGGTGCCACACCGAGGGCCCGTGCAGCCGCAGCGCGTCGAGGTGCTCCGGCGCGGCGTAGCCCTTGTTGCCGACCCAGTCGTAGACGGCGTGCTCGCCGTCGAGGGCCCCGAGCTCGACCATGATCCGGTCGCGGGTCACCTTGGCCAGGACCGACGCCGCCGCCACGGACGAGCACTTCAGGTCGGCCTTGACCATCGTCGTGACCGGTGGGGTCTCGACCGCCTCGGCGTGGGCGAAGGCGAGGAGGCCGACGTCCTCGGGCGCGGTGAGCCAGTCGTGGTTGCCGTCGAGGATGACCAGGTCCGGGCGCACCCCGCACCGGGCGAGCGCGCGCAGCCCGGCGAGCCGGAGCGCGGCGATGATCCCGACCGCGTCGATCTCCTCGGCGCTCGCGTGCCCGACGGCGTGGCACAGCGCCCACCGCTCGATCCGCGGCACCATCGCCTCGCGGGCGTGCGGCTGGAGGAGCTTGGAGTCGCGCACCCCCGGCGGCGCGCTGCGGCACGTCTCGTCGATGACGACGACCCCGACCGTCACCGGTCCGGCGAGCGCACCGCGCCCGACCTCGTCCATCCCCGCCAGCACCCGGTGGCCGTCGCGCTGCAGCTGGCGCTCGACCCGCAGGTTCGGGCGCTTCGAGCGCGGCGCCGGCGTCACGAGTGAGGGGTGCGGGCAGGCACGCCCGAGAAGGTGTCGGGGAAGTCGGAGAGCCAGCCGAACCGGGAGAACGGCCAGACGACGGCGATGGCCCGGCCGGTGATGCGGTCGATCGGCACCGACCCGTCGCGACCGTCACCGGCCTCGTCGTGGTAGCGCGAGTCCTCGCTGTCCGAGCGGTGGTCCCCCATGACCCACACCTTGCCGGCGGGCACGGTGATGTCGAAGGTCATCGAGCTCGGGACGTCACCCCGCTTGAGGTACGGCTCCGAGACCGGGACGTCGTTGACGGTCAGCTGGCGCTGCGCGCTACAGCAGACGACGTGGTCGCCGGGCAGGCCGATCACGCGCTTGATGAGGTGGTCCTCGGACTCGCTCGGCAGCAGCCCGATGAAGACGAGGGCGTCGTGGATGCTCTTGGACGCGCCGGTGCGCTGGACCGGCGGCACGTCGCCGAGCCAGCCCCCCGGGTCCTCGAAGACGACGACGTCGCCCCGGTGCAGGTCGAACGGACCCGGGGTGAGCTTCGAGACGACGACGCGGTCCCCGACGAGGAGGGTGTCCTCCATCGAGCCGGACGGGATGAAGAAGGCCTGGAGGAACCACGTCTTGACGACGAAGGAGAGGACCATCGCCATGACGAGGACGAGGACGACCTCCTTGACCGCCGACCCGAGCAGTCCGAGCGGTGAGCGGCCGCGCGACCGCGACCCGTCCACCTCGGTCGGCTCGTCGGCGCCGTCGCGGGTGCGCTCGGGGGCGGTCACGGGGCGACCCCGGTCCTCGTGGTTGTCACCGGGCCGAGCCGGTCGAGCGGCCAGAACCGCCAGACGATGCTGCCGACGACGTCCGCCCCCGAGCCGGCCGCCTCCGTGGACGGCAGCACCCGCAGGGCGCCGTCGTCGTCGACGAGGGCAAGGTCACCGGCCTCGGCCCGGTGGTCGGTCTTGAGGACGAGCACGCGGTCTCCTGGCTCGAGGGTCGGCGCCTGGCCGGCCGACGGGACGTGGTAGGACTCGAGCAGGAGGCCCCGCACGAGCGATGCCGTGACGACTGCCACGGCGAGGACGATCAGCGCCCCGGGACGCCGCGACCCGGTGCGCGCCACGGGGGCGGGCACCGGGTCGGTGGCGGTCGGGGCACTCACTCGCTCGAGGGTAGTCCTCGTTCGTGTGGGTCGCGCCCGGGTGGTCGGCGTGCCGCTCAGGCGTGGGCCGGGGTCTCGCGCTTCTCGCGGATCTTGGCGGCCTTGCCCCGCAGCTCGCGCAGGTAGTACAGCTTGGCACGGCGGACGTCACCGCGGGTCACGACCTCGACCCGGTCGACGATCGGGGTGTGCAGCGGGAAGGTGCGCTCGACGCCGACGCCGAAGGAGACCTTGCGGACGGTGAAGGTCTCGCCGACCCCACCGCCGTGGCGACGGATGACGACGCCCTGGAAGACCTGGATGCGGGAGCGGGTGCCCTCGACGACCTTGACGTGCACCTTGACGGTGTCACCGGCCCGGAAGTCGGGGATGTCGCTCTTCATCGACGCGCGGTCGAGCTCGTCGAAACGCTGCATGACGGATGTCGCTTTCTCGCGGGCTGCCACAGGTCATCCGCGGTTCTCGGTACTGCTCGGGTCTCGTTCGTGGCGTCGTCGCCGGGCCTCATGCCGGTGCCGGACCGGGGTCCGGGGGCACTCCCCCTGTGGCGGGGGCCGTTCGTCGGCGGGACGCAGCGACCCAGTCTGCCAGAGAGCGCGGGCGGCGGCGAAATCGGCCGACCGCTGCACACCCTAGGCTGCGCGGGTGACGATCGACCCCGGGCTACCCGTCGCGCTCGCGGTCGTCGCCCTCCTCGCCGTGACCGTCGCCGGCTACCTGGCCGGGCGACTGCCCCGGCCGGCCTCCCCCGTCCTCGCGATGGCCCGTGCCGTCGGCCAGCTCGGCGTGGCCGCGCTCGTCATCACGGCGGTGGTCCGCTCGCTCGTCCTCTCGGTGCTGCTCCTCTGCGCGATGTTCGGCGTCGCCGTGCTGACCACCGTGCGTCGCGTCGAGGCACCACGCGCGTGGCCGTGGGCGACCGTCGCGATGCTGTCGGGCCTGCTGCCGGTCGTCGTCGTGGTCCTCGCCACCCGGACCGTCCCGCCGACCGGGCTGGCCCTCGTCCCCGTCGTCGGCATCATCGCCGGCAACACGATGAACGGGCACACCCTGACCTGCCGACGGGCGTTCGCCGCGCTGCGCGAGGAGCACGGGCAGTACGAGGCCGCCCTCTCCCTGGGCCTGAGCCGGGCCCAGGCCGTCGAGGAGGTCGTCCACCGGCGGGTACCGGAGGCCCTCGTCCCCGGCCTCGACCAGGTGCGCACGGCCGGCGTCGTCACGCTGCCGGGCGCCTTCATCGGCGTGCTCCTCGGGGGCGGCACGCCCGCGCAGGCCGCGGCGGCGCAGGTCCTCGTCCTCGTCGGCATCATGGCCGCGCAGACGGTGACCGCGGTCGTCGCCGAGCGGCTCATCGGACGGGCCCTGCTGCTGCCCGACGACCTCAGGGCGTCACTGCGCCCCTGACCGGACGAGAGGAGGGCGTCAACTCCGGCGCCTGGTGAGGTCGACCGTGCCGGGGAACGCGCCCTCGCCGGGCACGAGCCGGTAGCCCGCCCTCCTGTACCGCCGGATGTTCGCCTCGCTCACCCGGCCGGTGTTGATCCAGAAGGTCGCGACCGACGGTGGCGCGGCGGACTCGGCGAGCCCGAGCAGGGCGCGCCCGAGGCCGCGACCCTGGAGGTCGGGGGCGACCATGAGCCGGCCGGACTCCCAGACCTCGGGCTCCCCCGGTCGCACCCGGCCTCGCACCGACCCGACGAGCCGACCGGGGGTGCCGCCGCCGGAGGGCACTCGCGCCACCCACGTCGTCCACTCCGTGAGGCCGCGGCGCACGTCGTCGAGCGACTCCTCCAGCGGCGGGATGTGCCACGAGCCCGAGATCCGTCCCTCCGGCATCCAGCAGGCGCGCTGGAGGACGAGCAGCTCCGGTGCGTCGGCCGGCACCGCGGCACGCACCTCGAGCCCGTCGAGGCCGCCGACCGCGGCCGACGCCGCGGCGAGGTCGGGACGCCGGGCCACGGTGCGGGCCACGCGCTCCTCGTGCCGCCACCGCGCGATGGCGGCGTGGTCGCCGGAGAGCAGCACCGGGGGCACCTCGCGCACCACCCCGCCGTCGTCCCACGCCGCCGGCCGGGTGTAGACCGGGTACTCGAGCAGCCCGCCCTCGTGCGACTCCTCGACGAGCGACTCCGCGTTGCCGACCACCCCCGGCAGCAGCCGGGCCACGGCCTCGACGACGGCGAGGACCGCGACCTCTCCTCCGTTGAGGACGTAGTCGCCGAGGGAGACGACGGTGACCGGCATCCGCTCCGCCGCGTGCTCGTAGACCCGTTCGTCGAGCCCCTCGTAGCGGCCGCAGGCGAAGGCGAGCCAGGGCTCGGCGACTACGTCCTCAACGGA
>JACXUW010000578.1 GCA_014763705.1 Micrococcales bacterium
GACGAGCACGGCGTCGGCCCGACGCAGCAGTGCGCCCACGAGCGGCCGGTCCCCGGGACCGGGCTCGTGGGGCAGCACGTTGTGGGCGACGACGACGACCCGAGGGCCGCGACCACCTCCGGCCCCGGCGGCCCGCAGCAGCGCGAGGTGCGCGGGCACGACGGCCGGCACGACGTGGACGACGACGACGACGTCGAACTCGCGCAGCCGCCGGCCGGCCCGCAGCCAGGTGTCGGGACGCGCCCACGACAGGACGCGCAGGGTCCGCGGGAAGGGCTCGACGTCGGGGGCGCCGCCCGGCACCGCCTGCTCACCCGGGTAGAGGAACGCCGGGTAGAGGTGGCTCCAGGAGACGAGGGTGACGTCGTGGCCGGCCTCGGCCAGCTCGTGCGCGAGCGTCGTCGTGTGCGCCGCCACCCCGCCCTTGAACGGGTGCGTCGGGCCGACGAGCGCGACCCGCAGGGCCGCGTCCGACCCGCCGGCGGACGTCTCCCCCGCGTCGGTCACGGTGTCAGACACCGTCCCTGGAGCGCACCACGAGGTCGGAGAGCAGCGCCAGCGAGGCGATCATGATGCCGCTGACGACGAGGAGCACGGTGCTCGCCGGGAAGTAGAACGGGTGCCGCACCATGTCGACGACCGCCTTGACCAGCCCGATGGCGACCAGCCACAGCGCGGGCGGCATGAGGACCTTCAGCGGGTCGAAGTACATGACCATCCGCAGCACCTGGAGGATGTAGCGGTAGGCGTCGCTGACGAAGTGGAACTTGCTGACGCCGGCGCGCTTGGCGTACGTGGTCTCGACGTACCTGATGTCGTGCTGGTTGGACAGGAACGCGATGGTGATCGTCGTGACGCACGAGAAGCCGGCCGGGAGCAGGCGCAGGTAGGGCAGCGACACCTCGCGGCGGAACGCGCGCAGCCCGGAGTTGAGGTCGGGGATGCGGGTCTTGGTCAGCCACTCGGCGATCTTGCGGATGAGCCACTTCGCCGGCACCCGGGCCCACTTGTGCGTGCCCTCCTCGGTGGTGCGGGCGCCGACGACCTGGTCGTAGGTCGGGTCGTCACGCAGGATGCGGACGAGCTCGGGGATGCGCTCGTTCTCGTACGTCATGTCGGCGTCGGTCCACACGACGATCTCGCCGCGGGCCTGCTGGGTGCCGATCCGCCGGGCGGTGCCGGAGCCGCCGTTGCGCCGGAAGGGCAGGACCCGCACGTGCGGGTAGCGCTGCTGGGCGCCGCGCAGCACCTCGAGGGTGTCGTCGGTGCTCGCGTCGTCGATGCAGAGCAGCTCGTAGGTGAGCTCGGAGGCCTCGAGGACCGCCGAGACCCGGTCGATCTCCTGGAGCACGTGGGCGCCCTCGTTGAAGCAGGGGAGGACGACGGTGACGTACGGCGCGGGACCGGGGCCGTCCGGGCCGTCCTCGATGACGTGGCCGCTGCTCGTGCGGGTCGTCGGCCGGCCGGCGGGGTCGTGCCCGCGCCCCGCCATCTCGCCGGTGCGGACGTCGATCTGCTCGGTCGGGGCGGCGTGGAGGGCGTCGTGGGTCGGGTCGCCCTGGGGCGCCGCGGGGTGCTCGTTCATCGCCCGCGAGCCTACCGGCGCCCGGTGGCGCCGCCGTCCCCGCACGCCCGGGAGGCCGGCGCGGCGAGGTCACACTGTTGCTGCCCGGCCGGTCCGACCTCGCCACGCCGCCCTCACCTCGCC
>JACXUW010000120.1 GCA_014763705.1 Micrococcales bacterium
CCTCTCGGCGGCGGCGACCATCGCGGCGCTGCCGGTGATCATCGCCGGGTGGGTCGCCCAGAAACAGCTCGTCCGCGGCCTGTCGATGGGAGCCATCAAATGACGACCGCGACCACCGACGGCCACCCCCACCCGGTGGGCCTCGCCTGGGACGCCTTCGACCTGCTCCCGGAGCACGTCCAGCATCCGACGTACACGCGCGCCCAGCTGAGCCCCGGGATCGTCCACTTTGGGGTCGGTGGCTTCCACCGGGCCCACGAGGCCATGTACCTGGATCGCCTCATGAACCAGGGTCGGGCTCTCGACTACGGCATCGTCGGCGTCGGCACGATGCCCGGCGACGCTCGGATGCGGGACGCCCTTCGAGGGCAGGACCACCTCTACACCCTCGTCCTGAAGCACCCGGACGGCCGCCGCGAGGCCAGGGTCATCGGGTCGATCGTGGACTACCTGTTCGCGCCCGACGATCCGCAGGCCGTGCTCGAGCGACTGTGCGACCCGACGACCCGCATCGTGTCGCTCACGGTCACCGAGGGCGGCTACCACGTCAACCGGGTCACCGGGGAGCTGGATTCGTCGGATCCAGCCCTCTGCGCGGACCTCGTGGAACCCCACAGGCCCCGAACCGTGTTCGGCTTTCTCGTGGAGGCTCTCCGGCGTCGCCGTGCGGCCCGGCTACCACCGTTCACGGTGATGTCGTGCGACAACCTGCCCGGCAACGGCGACACGGCCCGGACCATGATCAGCGCGTTCGCCGCCCTGCGCGACGAGGAGCTGGCGCGCTGGATCGGGGCGGAGGTCGCCTTCCCCAACACCATGGTCGACCGCATCACCCCGGTCACCACCGAGGAGGACGTCACGGCACTGGCCGCGCACGGGGTCGAGGATGCCTGGCCCGTGGTCTGCGAACCGTTCACCCAGTGGGTGGTGGAGGACCACTTCCCCGCCGGACGCCCACCGTTCGAGGAGGCCGGTGTGCAGCTCGTCGAGGACGTGACGGCGTACGAGCTGATGAAGCTGAGGCTGCTCAACGCGTCCCACCAGGCGATCGCCTACCTGGGCACGCTCGCCGGCTACCGCCAGGCGCACGAGGTGTGCCGGGACCCGGTCTTCGCGGAGTTCGCGCTCGGGTACATGGAGCACGAGGGAAGCCCGACGCTGCCGCCGGTTCCGGGCGTCGACCTCGGCGCCTACCGGCACCAGCTCATCGAACGGTTCGCCAACCCGCACGTCCGCGACAGCCTCGCCCGGCTCTGCGCCGAGTCCAGCGACCGCATCCCGACGTGGCTCGTGCCCGTCATCCGCGAGAACCTCGCCGCTGGTCGCCCTGTCGAGCGGGCCGCCCTCGTCGTCGCGTCCTGGGCGCGCTACGCCGAGGGTGTCGACGAGCAGGGCCGGCCGCTCGAGGTGGTCGACCGGCGCGAGGCCCAGGTGAGGGCCGCCGCGGCCGCCCGCCACAAGGACCCGCTGGCCTTTCTCCGCGACCCCGACCTGTTCTCCGACCTGTCGACGAACGACCGCTTCACCGGGGCCTACCTCCGTGCGCTGGCCAGCCTGCACGAGCACGGGGCGTCGGCGACGGTGACCGCACTGGTCAAGCGGGGCGTCCGACCGTCGCACACCGTCCCTCTGTCAGAGCCGGAGGGCTTCTCGTGACGACGGAAGGCCCGACGGAACGGGACCCCGTGGTCACGCCACGCCGGATCGCCGGGGAGATCGCGGCTGCCCTCGTCGACTCCGCGCACCGGCTGATCGTGGGGTTCGCGGGCGCGCCCGGGTCCGGCAAGTCGACCCTGGCGGCCCAGGTGTGTGCCGAGCTCGGGACCCGGGCGGTCCTCGTCCCCCTCGACGGGTGGCACCTGTCGGCCCACCAGACCGACCGGCTCGGGCTGGCCGACCGCAGAGGTGCCCCCGAGACGTTCGATGCCGCGGGATTCCTGGTCCTGCTCCGCCGCCTTCGTGCCCAGGGCCAGTTCGGCGGTCCCACGATCTACGCCCCCGAGTACCGGCGGGAGATCGAGGAACCGGTGGCCGGCGCGGTGGCGATCGACGCGCACGTTCCGGTGGTCGTCACGGAGGGCAACTACCTGCTCCTCGACCGGCCCGTGTGGCGGGACGTCCGCGCCCAGCTGGACATCACCTACCTCGTGGAGCTCGAGGAACAGGAGCGGCAGAGACGGTTGGTCGCGCGTCACCGCCAGTTCGGGAAGTCACCTCGCGAGGCGGCCCGGTGGGTCGCCGGGAGCGACGAGGCCAACGCGCGGCTCGTCGCCGAGCAGAGCCTCAGTCCGAACCGGGTCATCACCATCCGATGACACGGGCGGGCCCGACGGGTCGCCCTACGCGGGGCACCCGCAGGACTCCCGCGCGACGAAGGCCGTCTGCATCCGGACGGTGCGCGCCGGCATGTCCGGGGAGCTCAGCCGGCTCAGCAGCAGCTCCACGGACTGGGAGCCGATGGCCGACGTGGGCTGGGCCACGGCGGTCAGCCGGGGGTGGAAGCTGTCGGCCCACTCGAAGTCGTCGAAGACCGCAAGAGCGAGGTCCTCGGGGACCGACAGCCCGAGCGCCCGGCATGCCTTCACCAGCTCGATGGTCGAGTGGTTGTTCCCGGACACGACCGCGGTGGGTGGTCGCGCCTCGGCGAGGACGCGGGCCAGCTGCCGCGCCAGATCCGTGCTGTCGGCTCCGGTGAGGACGGGGAACTCGTCGGTGATGCCGACCCGTGCCAGGCCCAGCCGGAAGCCGGCCAGCCGTTCCTCGGTCGTCGTGAGACCCGGCAACGGGCTGACGAAGCAGATGCGACGGTGCCCGTGGGTGCCGAGGTGCTCGACGAGAGCCGCGGTCGAATCCGCGTTCTCGGAGCCGACCTGGTCCAGTCCGAGGGGGAGGATCCGGTCGATGAGGACGACCGGGACACCGTTCTGGGTGGCGTAGCCCAAGGCGGCCGTCGGGTCCGGCGAGGGGGCGAGGATCACGCCGCTCACGCCCCTGCGCAACAGATCCGTCATGGCGCGGACCTCGTGGACCGGGTCGTCGTGGGTGTCGGCGAGGAGCAGGGAGTACCCCTCGAGGGAGGCCCGGCGGTCCATCGCCTGGACCACCGTCCCGAAGTAGGGGTTGGACATCGCCGACATCGCGATCCCGATCGTCATCGCGTCCGGCACGGAGCCGGTGTGGCCGGGGCCGACGTACCCGAGCCGGGCCATCGCCTGCAGCACGGCGTGCTCGGTCTCCGGCGCCACGGGCCGCGTCTTGTTGACCACGTGCGACACGGTGGACTTCGACACCCCCGCTGCCGCGGCGACGGCTCCCATGGACGGTGACGTCACTCTGTGCCGGGGCATGGTCTTCATTATGAGCGTTGCGCAACTGTTTCGCCATGGAGGTCGAGGCAGTCCCCGGCGTCGACGGCGGGACCCGCGGGTCCGTGCCGCCCGCCGGCGGGCACAGCCGCCCGGCATATCGTGGCGTCGGACCGGTCCCACCGGTCGAACGGGTCGGGCGACGAGGGCAGGAGGTGCGATGCGCCAGCGGGGCACGGTGGACGAGTGGAACGACGACCGCGGCTTCGGGTTCATCGCGCCCGAGGTGCCCGGTGCACGGATCTTCGTCCACGTCACGGCCTTTCCGGCCGAGAGACGCCCTGCCGTCGGCGACGCCGTCAGCTACGTCGAGCACCCCGACGCCCAGAACCGCCCGCGTGCCTCCCACGTCCGTTACGTCGAGCCGGCCCGTCCGGCGCGCGCGCCCCGCGGCCTGCGCGCGGCCCTCGTCGTCGTGGGCGTCTTCCTCGGATGGCTCGTCAGCCTCGTGGTCCTCGGCCACGCGAACCCGCTGCTGCCGGTCCCGACGGTCGTGCTCAGCGCGGTGTCGTTCGAGCTGTACCGCGCGGACAAGTCCGCCGCCCAGCGGAACGCGTGGCGGGTGTCGGAGTCGATGCTCCACGCCGTCGCCGTGCTCGGCGGATGGCCCGGCGCGCTCGTCGCCAGCCGCTGGTTCCGGCACAAGACGACGAAGCAGCCCTTCGTGAGCATCTTCTGGGCCACCGTGCTGGCCAACGTCGCCATCCTCACCTGGCTGGCCGTCGGCCCCTCCTCGCCGCTCGGCTGAGCCGGGACGCCGGACGCGTGCCTCGTCCGGACCCGCCCGTGACTCCCGGCCACCGAGTCGCCCCGGGGTGCGACGATCGAGCGATGGACGCGTGGATGACGACCTGCCCCGCGTGCGGGGCGACCAAGCTCACGACGGTCCATCTGCCCCGCCCACAGGACGACCCGGCGCCCGGCACCCGCCGGGCGCTGCGGTGCCTCGTGTGCGACGCGCAGTGGGCCGACGCCGAGGACTGGCAGGCCGTGCACCAGAACGCCGAACCGGACGGGAACGGCAGCCCGGACGACACGCCCTGACCGGGTGCGTGCGGGTCAGTCCCCGGGCTCCCCGGCGACGCGCCGGTAGAGCAGGCGGCCCGGCGCCGAGGTCACGCCGTGCACCACGGTGCTGGCCGCGACGACGAGGCTGCCGGCCGCCCAGAGCCGCGGGTCGAGGACGCCCTCGTCCTCGCTGAAGGTCAGGTAGAACAGGGCACTGACACCGATCGGGCCGAACCAGCCGAGGAAGACCGCGTCACGCCACCTCAGCCCGAGCGGACGGGCGAGCGCGAGGACCACGGGGAGCCGCCGCAGCACCAGCACACCGAGCGGCAGCAGGACCGCCCCCCAGCCGAAGTCGCCCCACTGCGACCACGGCAGCTCCACGCCGAGGACGAGGAACAGCGGCAGGACGAGGTAGCGGTTGATGCCCTCGTCGATGGTGTTCTGCGGTCCCACCTCGTCCTCGGCGACGACGTAGTTGTAGGCGAGACCGGCGACGAAGACCGAGAGCACGCCGTCCGCCTGGAGCACGCGGGTGATGCCGAGGACCGCGAACGCCAGCACGAGCGTGAAGACGAGCGAGGAGCCGGGGTCGACGTCGGAGCGGCTGAGGGCGTAGCTGACCGCGCGGCCGGCCAGCGCGCCGACGACGAGCCCGACGAGGACCCCGACCCCGATCTGGTAGGCGCCGTCCCGCAGGGAGGAGCCGACCGTGTCACCGACGACGACGGCAATACCCACGAGGACGAGCGGCAGGGCGAGCCCGTCGTTGGTGCCCGACTCCATCGAGAGCAGCTGGCGCAGCCGGGTCGGCAGGTGCTTCTCGGCCGGCTTCCCGGTGACGACGCTCGAGGCGAGGACGGGGTCGGTGGGCGAGATGCACGCACCGACGAGCAGCGCGAGCGACAGCGGCACCCCGAGGGTCAACCACGCCAGCCCGGCGGAGAGCGCGGCCATCCCGAGCATCCCCACCGTGACGAGCGCGACGGTGGGCGAGAGCACGGCCCGCAGCCTGCGCACGGGGAAGCGCAGGGCGACCCCGATGAGCGAGACCGCCAGCAGCGCGCGACCGCCCTCCAGCACGAGCGACGAACGGTCTCCCTCCGGCACCCTGATCCAGCCGAGCACTTCCGGCCCGACGACCACCCCCACGACGAGGGCGAGCAGCGGCTCGCTGAACGGCAGCTGCCGGATCTTGCTCGACAGGGCCGCCAGGACGACGGCGAGAGCACCGACCACGGCGTAGCCGACGTGCAGGTCCTTCACGAAGGTCTCCTCTCCTCGGGGTGTGGATGCCGTGTCCCCGAGGTGCTACCCAGCGACGGCGGGCCTGTCACGCCCGGACCGCGACGAGCCCCGGGGGTGGAGCGCGCGCTCGGAGGAGGTCGAGTGGCGCCGGGCGGTGGCGCAGTGCGCGATGGCACCCTCAGACTGTCACCACCGGCCGACGACTCCGGTCGTCCGACGAGGAGAGGGCCGTGATGGCGACGACACCCCGGGAGGCGGCCCGGAGCGCCGGGGCGGCCCCGGCCGCCGCGTCCCGGGTGCTCGGCCGATGAGCCCGGACGCCGCCCTGCCCGCGGTCGTCGTCGCGGCCGACAAGTTCAAGGGCTCGCTGACCTCCGCCGAGGTCGGGGAGGCGGTCCGTCGGGGCCTCCGGGCGGTCCATCCGGGTCTGGAGGTGCGGGTCGTCCCGGTGGCCGACGGCGGCGACGGGACATTGGCGGCCGCCGCGGCCGGAGGGTACGAGCTGGTGCCGGTCGTCGCCACCGGCCCGACCGGCGCCCCCGTCGAGACCGCCTTCGCCCGGCGCGGGGACCGGGCCGTGGTCGAGCTGGCCGACGCGTGCGGTCTCGCGCGGCTCCCCGGCGGGCAGCTCGCGCCCTGGGCGTCGAGCAGCCGCGGGGCGGGAGAGGTCCTCTCCGCCGCGCTGGACGCCGGGTGCCGCCACGTCGTCCTCGGCATCGGTGGCAGTGCCAGCACCGATGGTGGAGCGGGCCTGCTCGCGGGCCTGGGCGCCCGGTTGCTCGACCGCGACGGCCGGGTCGTCGAGCCCGGCGCCCGGCACGGGCAGGTCGCCGGCCTGGACCTCTCGACGCTGCACCCGGCGCTCCCCGACGCGGAGGTCGTCGTGGCGTGCGACGTCGACAACCCGCTCCTCGGGCGGCGCGGCGCCGCCGCCGTCTACGGCCCCCAGAAGGGCCTCTCGCCGGCCGACGTGGGCCGGGCCGACGACGCCCTGACCCACTGGGCCGACCTCCTCGACCGGGCGACGGGGACCGACCACCGCGCGACCCCCGGGGCCGGTGCCGCCGGCGGGGTCGGGTACGCAGCCCTCGCCGGCCTGGGCGCCCACCTGCGGCCCGGCATCGACCTCGTGCTCGAGCTGGTCGGCCTCGCCGCCCGGCTGGACGGTGCCGGCCTGGTCGTGACCGGCGAGGGGTCGCTCGACGCGCAGACGGCGGCGGGCAAGGCGCCCGCGGGCGTCGGGGCGATGGCCGCGGCGGCGGGATGCGAGGTCGTCGCGGTGTGCGGACGGTGCTCGCTCGACGACGGCGCGCTGGCGGCGTTGGGCATCTCGGCGGCCTACGCACTGACCGACCTCGAGCCCGACGTGGGCCGGTGCATCGCGGACGCGGCCCACCTCCTCGAGGTCCTGGCCCGGCAGGTCGCGACCCGCCTGGCCTGACCCCCGGACGGCGCTTCCCGTCCGGGGGTCTCGGGGGCGGGCGACGAGGTGGGTCGCCTCCGGGCGGCTCAGACCTCGAGCTCGTCGAGGATGCGGGGCAGCCGGCTCACGAGGTCGCGGGCGAGGAAACCGACCCGTCCGACCTCGGACGTGAGCCGCTCGCCGGCGCCGGCGTGGACGTAGGCGGCCCAGACCGCGGCCTGCGCCGGCCCGGCCCCGCGGGCGAGCAACCCGGCGACGGCGCCGGCCTTGACGTCGCCCGAGCCGGACGCGGCCGCCCCCGGCGCGCCCTGCTCGAGCCGCCAACACGCCCCACCGGGCTCGACGGCGAAGGTGACCGCCGACCCGGCGAGCACCGTGGCACCCGTGGCCTCGACCATCCGCCGGCACGACCCGAGGACGTCGGCTCCGACCTCCTCCTCGTCCGCGCCGAGGACGAGCGCCAGCTCCTCCGTGTTCGGCGTGACGACGGACCCCGACGCGAGGGTGCCGAGGCCGTCGGCGTGCTCGGTGAGGAAGGCGGTGCCCACGGCGTCGACGACGACCGGCACCTCCAGCTGCGGGACGAGCGCCTCGAGGAGCGCGAGGGCCGCCCCGGGGTCACCGATCCCCGGGCCGAGGAGGACGGCGTCGACGCCCGACGCCTGCTCGGCGATGCGCGCGGCGGCGGAGGCCGCGATCTCGTCACCGTCCTGCGCCAGCCCCAGGACGAAGGCCTCGGGCACGGCGACGGCGAGCCGGCCCGCGGTGGACTCGACCGTCGCGACCTGCACCTTGCCCGCGCCGACCCGCAACGCCGCCTCGGCGGCGAGGAGGACGGCTCCGGGGTTGCCGGCGCAGCCCCCCACGACCAGGAGGCGACCCTTGCTGTCCTTGCTGCCCGAGGGGTCGGGCAGGCGCCAGTCCCGCAGCACGACGGGGGTGACGACGGTGGGTGTGTCCTCAGCCACCGACCTCACCGCCTCCCGGCCGGGCCGGCTCGCCCTCGGTGGGGGGTGGGTCCTCGTGCGTCGTCGGGGCGGAGCCGCCCTCCTCGAGGTGCTCGACCGCCCCGTACGCCTCCAGCCGCGGTCCGTGCGGGCCGCCGCGGTAGGTGGTGAGCGAGCAGTTGGCGAGCGGGGTGGCGTGGTCCGCGGCGAGGAGCTCCTCCTCGGTCATCGACTCGAGGACGTAGCGGAAGGACATGATCACCGCCTGGTGGGTGAACACCCACACCCGGCGCCCGGGGTGCTCGGTGCGCAGGTCGCGCAGCAGGCTGCGCACGCGCAGGACGACGTCGACCCAGCTCTCGCCGCCCGGCGGCCGGTAGTAGAACTTGCCCATCGCGTCGCGGCGCTCCGCCTCCTCGGGGTGCAGGTCGCGGATGCCGCTGCCGGTGAGCCCGTCGAAGAGGCCGAGGTCGCGCTCACGGGCCCGCTCGTCGGGCGTCACGGGTGGCGCGGGGGCCAGGGGTTCGAGGCCGCAGCGGGCCGTCGTGAGCGCTCGCGCGTACGGGGAGGTGAGGACGACCTCGGGGCGACGCCCGGGGGGCCGGCCGGCCAGGGCCCGACCCAGCGCCCGGGCCTGGTCGAGCCCGGTGTCGGACAGCGGGGTGTCGGGGTCGCGGTAGTCGAGGTCGAGCCGTCCGAGGCCGCGGGCCCCGGCCTCGGCGGCGGCGAGGTTGCCGACGCTCTGGC
>JACXUW010000121.1 GCA_014763705.1 Micrococcales bacterium
GGGTCGGTCCAGGTCATCGAGCCGTCGGGGTGGAGGTCCACCCGCCAGCCGTGGCGCTGCTTGACCCGGTGGTGGCGGCGGCAGAGGCAGGCGAGGTTGCGCGCGGCCGTCGGACCGGTGGGCCAGGGGAGCACGTGGTCGAGGTCGCAGAAGCGGGCAGCGACGTGGCAGCCGGGGAAGCGGCAGTGCCCGTCGCGGGCCCGCACGAGGCGGGCGAGGGCGGCGCCGGGGCGGTAGGCGTCGGTGGCCAGGTTCTCCCCGGGGTCGGTGAGGGCGCCGGAGTCCGGGTGGAGGGCGACGCGGCCGTACCGGTCCGCCCGGGCAGTGGTCCCGGCGACGGCGTGGTCGAGCCAGCCGCGAGTGACGAGGACCGGCTCCCCGGGCACGGCGCCGTGGACGGCGACGAGGTCGCCGGGGTCACCGGTCGTCGCGGTCTGGCCGTCCGGCTGGGGTGCGTCTGCGGCTGCGACGACGTGCACCTGCAGGTCGATGGTGGCGTGGCTCGTCACGAGATCGGTCAGGGCCTTGGCCCGGGCCCGGTCGATCCGCTCACAGGTGCCGTCGGTGACATACCGCTGGGCGAGGGCGTCGACGGCGGCCCAGGCCGCGCAGGCCTCCTCGGAGGGGAAGGTGCCCAGCCAGGTGTCGACGCCGGGTTCGTCGACCCAGCGCCGCAGCGAGGAGGCCGAGCGTGCCCGCACCGACTTCTCCCGCAGCAGGTCGGGGCAGATGCGCGCCAGCACCCGCCGCACCCGACGCCGGAGCCGGGTCGCGTCCTCCCGCTCGAACGACTCCTCGAGAGCGGAGATGACGGCGCGGGCGACGTCGGCCGGGACCTCCTCGAGCTCGTACGCGACCACCCCCGCCCGGTACCCGTCGAGCGGACCGGCTGCCATCACCGCGTGCAGCCCACCCAGACCGGTGCACGTGACGGTGCCCTCCGGGCCGTCGGCGGCGCGACGCACCGCCTCGCGGACCCGCCGCTCGGCCTGGACCGCCGACACGTGGAGCACTCCGGAGACGATCGGCGCCGCGTCGAGCGAGACGTGCCCCAACGCCCGATGGGTCTCGACCAGCTCACCCGTCTCGAGGACCTCGGGCTCGATGGCGGCGAGCCGGACGATGGCCTCGTCCTGCGCCGCCGCCACGACGTTCGCCAGCGACTGGAGCTCATCGAGGGCGGCCGACCACTCCTCGACCGAGCCCCGCGTCTCGGCGGGACAGAGCACCTGCTCGACCACCCGCCGCGCCGCCCGCACGGCCGCAGCGACATCCGCCGGACCGGTCGTCGTGGTGGTCATCGGAGCCCCCTTCCCTGCTGCCCCGATCCTACCGGCGGCCACTGACACCCCACCTGCGTCATCCACAGGTAACCCACTGTCCTGCAGCCGATCACGTCCCCGTGGAGAACGCGCTCCGGAAACGGCACGCAACGCCTCGCTGCCCGGTCCCGAGGCCCCGTGCGATGTGCGCCCGGCCGCGGTATCGACACCCGGACCGGTCGTCGTGGTGGTCATCGGTCCCCCTTCCCTGCTGCCCCGATTCTACCGACGACCACTGACAGGCCACCCGTGTCTTCCACAGGTAACCCACTGTCCTGCAGTCGATCACGGTCCTGTGGACACGCGCTCCTGAAACGGCATGCAGCGCCTCCCTGCCCGTTCCCGAGGCCTCGTGCGGTGTGCGCCCGGCCGCGGTATCGACACCCGGACCCGGTCGTCGTGGTGGTCATTGGTGCCCCTTCCCTGCTGCCCTGATCCTACCGACGACCACTGACAGGCCGCCCGCGTCATCCACAGGTAACCCATTGTCCTGCAATCGATCACGGCCCTGTGGGCAACGCGCTCCGGAAACGGCATGCAGCGCCTCGCTGCCCGTTCCCGAGGCCCCGTGCGGTGTGCGCCCGGCCGCGGTATGGACACCCGGACCGGGTCGTCGACGTGGTCGTGGCGGCCATCAGCGCCCCCTTTCCCTGCAGAACGCAAGCCATCGGCGACGGCCGACACCCCACCGCGGGAATCCACAGGCAACGCGCTGTCCTGCACCGAATCACGACCCCTGAGGGTGACCCGGCGCCGAGCAGCCCCGACAGCGGCCGACTACCCTCTCGGGTCGTCGAGCACGTCCCGCCACGAGTGCGCCGGCTCGTACCCGAGCAGCCGACGCGCCTTGTCGATGCAGAAGAACGTCTCTCGCTCGCCCATCTCGCGACGCATCGGGACGTCGTCGTAGAACTCGGCCACGAGCTCGGCGGTCGAGGCGGCCACCGAGTGGTCGGCGTTGGCGATGTTGAACACCTCGTACCCGAGCCCGTCGGTCCGCAGGCACCGGTCGATCGCCTGGGCGAGGTCACGGACGTCGATGTACGCGAACAGGTTCCGCCGTCGCTGCGCCGGGTCGGTGAGGAACGCCGGGAACCGCTCGGCGTACTCGTGCGGCTCGATGACGTTGTTGATCCGCAGCCCGTACACGTCGGCACCCGTGCGCCGCTGCACCGACCGCGCCGTCACCTCGTTCGCCACCTTCGATGTCGCGTAGGCATCCTCGGGCACGGTCGGGTGCTCCTCGTCGACGGGCAGGTACTCCGGCCGCCGCTCGCCCTGCGCGAAGCAGACGCCGTAGGTCGTCTCCGACGAGGCGAACACCACCTTGCGGATGCCGAGGACCGCAGCCGCCTCGAGGACGTTCCACGTCGAGACGACGTTGTTGACGTACGTGGCGTTGTCGGCGCGCAGCAGGATGGCCGGGACGGCCGCGAGGTGGACGACCGCGTCGTACCCGGGGAAGGCCGCCCCCTCGAGGTCGTCGAACGAGGCGGGCATCCGCAGCGCCGAGACGAGCTGCCCGAGGTCGGTCAGCTCGACGTCGAGGTCGGTGACGCCGTCGAGCCCGAGCGGGACCCGGTCGACGTTGGTCACGAGATGGCCCTGCTCGACGAGGTACGGGACGACGTGTCGGCCGGCCTTGCCGCTGCCGCCGGTGAGGAGGATGCGCATGCCGCCATCCTCACACCAGCCGGGCGCCCCCGGTGCGGGGCGTCCCGCCGGGTCGCGATGAGTTCGGCCGACCGGACCGGTCATACTCGCGACACCCCATCGAGACCAGGAGCACCGATGTCCTTCCAGGCCTACCTCGACACCATCGAGAGGAAGACCGGCAAGATCCCCCAGGAGCTCGTCGACGAGGCACACGCCAAGGGCTTCGGGCCCGGGACGAAGGCGGGCGAGATCGTCACGTGGCTCGCCGAGGACTACGACCTCGGCCGCGGGCACGCCATGGCGCTCGTGCACGTGGTGAAGAACGGCGCCGGCATCTCGGACAAGCACGTCGGCAGCACCGGCACCCACCGCGACGAGTCCGACACGCTGCGCCTCGACGGGCTCGCGAACCGCTGACGGGCCCCTCGGCCCCATCGCGCCCCACCCCTGCGCGAACGTGTGTGAAGAACGTCGGCATACCGACGTTCTTCACACACGTTCGGGGAGGACGGAGCGGCTCAGAAGGAGAAGCTGACCCCGGTGAGCTCCTCGGAGCGATCCCAGAGCGTCGCGGCAAGGGTGCGGTCCTGCGCCCACCGCGAGCGCCGGGCCTCGCCGACCGGGCCGCGCGTCTCCCCGATGCCCGTCGGCCCCGAGTACGAGCCGGGCGCCGCGACGGTGGCGGCGTACAGCGGTCCTTCGGCGCCCCTCTCCGGACCGGGGAACAGCAGCCGCACCCCGAGCTGTCCCACGGTGCCGACGAGGCGGTTCGCGCCCATCCCGTCCGGGCTCGCGACGAGGTTGGTCGCCGAGACGCCCGGGTGCGCGGCGGTCGAGGTGAGCGCCACCCCGGCCGCCGAGGCGCGCCGCTGCAGCTCGTCGGCGAACAGCAGGTTGGCCAGCTTCGAGCGGCCGTACGCCGTCTGCGGGTCGTAGCCCTCTCGCGGGTTGCCCTCGCAGACCGCCCCGTCGCCGCGGTGGTGCGCGATCGACGACACGGTCGTCACCCGGGCCGCCGGCGCCTCGAGCAGGTGGGGGAGCAGCCGGCCGGTCAGTGCGAAGTGCCCGAGGTGGTTGGTGCCGAACTGCAGCTCGAAGCCGTCCTCGGTCTCGCGCCAACGCGGCGGGGTCATCACGCCCGCGTTGTTGAGGAGCAGGTCGAGCGGCCCCTCGAACCGGTCGGCGAACTCCCGCACCGAGCGCTGCGAGGCGAGGTCGAGGCGCTCGACGGACACCGCACCGGCGGCGCCGGTCCGGCGGATGCGACGCGCGGCCTCCTCGCCGGCCTCGGTGTTGCGGACCGCGAGCACGACGGATGCCCCGTGCCGCGCGAGCTCTCGGGCCTCGACGAGGCCGATGCCGGAGTTCGCGCCGGTGACCACCGCCCGCCGGCCGGTGAGGTCGGGGATCTCGGAGAAGGTCCAGCGGGGCATGCGCACTCCAGTCGGTCGACGGCGGGGACGGCCGCACCCGGGGCGCGGCACCACTGGAGCCAACGCGGCGTCCCCCGTCCCTCGTTCCCGCGGGAGCCGGAACGGTGACCCGTCCGAGGGCGCGGAACCGCTCAGCGCCGCCGGAGGGCGGCGGCCGGGACCGGCGTCCGGCGGGGTGTGCCCACGGCGCCCGGTTCACGGGTGAGGTACTCGACGGGGAGCCAGAACCGGTGCCGCAGCACGCAGCGCACGTGGGCGTGCTCGACCGGCCCGTCGGTGCTCTCCAGGACGCAGCGGTCCACCAGCTCGGCGGGGCGTCCGCACTCGGGGCAACGGGTCGTCTCCATCTCGGTCCTCCTCCCCGACCGTCGCGATGGGGAGAGGAGCCCTCAGCGCCCGGCCCTGATACCCGAAGGGGTCGGGCAGGATGGCGGGCATGAGGGTCGCGGTGATGGCCACCTGCCTCGGGGACGCGATGTTCCCGGAGGCGCCGCGCGCGACGGTGCGGTTGCTGCGCCGGCTCGGGGTGGAGGTCGAGGTGCCGGAGGCCCAGACCTGCTGCGGCCAGCCGATGGTCAACACCGGATACCTCGACGAGGCGGTTCCGCTGGTCCGCCGGACCGTCGAGGCCTTCGAGGGGTTCGACGCCGTCGTCGTGCCGAGCGGCTCGTGTGCCGGCTCGGTGCGCCACCAGCACCGGCTCGTCGCCGAGCGCGCCGGGGACCCCGCCGTCGCCGACGGCGTCGCCCGGCTGGTGCCCCGTGCCCACGAGCTGAGTGAGCTGCTCGTCGACGTCCTCGGCGTCACCGACGTCGGCGCGTCCTTCCCGCACCGGGTCACCTACCACCCGACCTGCCACTCGCTGCGGATGCTGCGGGTCGGTGACCGCCCGCTCCGGCTGCTGCGCGAGGTCCGCGGCATCGACCTCGTCGAGCTGCCCCGCGCCGACGAGTGCTGCGGCTTCGGGGGGACGTTCGCGGTGAAGAACGCCGAGGTCTCGGTGGCCATGGGCGCCGACAAGGCGCGCCACGTCCGCGAGACCGGCGCCGAGGTGCTCGTCGCCGGCGACGCGTCGTGCCTCATGCACGTCGGTGGCCTGCTCTCCCGGCAGCGGGCCGGCGTGCGCACGATGCACCTGGCCGAGGTCCTCGCCTCGACCGCCGACGACCCGGCCGGGAGGGCGTGATGGGCCGCACCTTCGTCGGGATGCCCCCGTTCCCCACCGCCGCCCGCACCGCGCTCGCTGACACCCGGCTGCGCCACAACCTCGCCCACGCGACGGGGACCATCCGGGCCAAGCGGGCGACCGTCGTGGCCGAGGTGGAGGACTGGGAGGACCTGCGCGGCCAGGCCGCGGCGGTCAAGGACGCCACGCTCGCCCGGCTCGACGAGCACCTGCTGACCCTCGAGGCCTCGCTCACCGCCCGTGGCGCCACCGTGCACTGGGCCCGCGACGCCGCCGAGGCCTGCGCGGTCGTCGCCGAGGTCGCGCGCACCCACGGCGTCGACGAGGTCGTCAAGGTCAAGTCGATGGCCACCCAGGAGATCGGGCTGAACGACGCGCTGGCCGCGCAGGGCATCGCGGCCTGGGAGACCGACCTCGCGGAGCTGATCGTCCAGCTCGGCGACGACCTGCCGAGCCACATCCTCGTGCCGGCCATCCACCGGGGCCGGGCCGAGGTCCGCGACATCTTCCGCACCCGGATGGCGGCCGCCGGCCGCCCGGCACCGACCGACCTCACCGACGACCCGGCCGAGCTCGCCGGTGCGGCACGGCTGCACCTGCGCGAGAAGTTCCTCCGCGCCCGGATGGCCGTCTCGGGCGCGAACTTCGCCGTCGCCGAGACCGGCACCCTCGTCGTCGTCGAGTCCGAGGGCAACGGCCGGATGTGCCTCACCCTCCCGGAGGTCCTCGTGAGCGTCGTCGGCCTCGAGAAGGTCGTGCCGACCTTCGCCGACCTCGACCTCTTCCTCCGCCTCCTCCCGCGGTCCTCGACCGGCGAGCGGATGAACCCCTACACCTCGACGTGGAGCGGCGTCACCCCCGGCGACGGCCCGCAGGAGGTGCACGTCGTCCTCCTCGACAACGGCCGCACCCGCGCCCTCGCCGACCCGGTCGGGCGTCCGACGCTGCGTTGCATCCGCTGCTCGGCCTGCCTCAACGTCTGCCCCGTGTACGAGCGGGTCGGCGGGCACGCGTACGGCTCGGTCTACCCGGGCCCGATCGGTGCCGTCCTCAACCCGATGCTCCGCGGGGTCGGTACGGACCCAGTCACCGACTCCCTTCCGTACGCCTCCACGCTGTGCGGTGCGTGTGGTGACGTCTGCCCGGTCGCCATCGACCTGCCCGGCCTGCTCGTCCACGAACGCATCCGGGTCGTCGACGCGCACCGGGCCGACCCGCGTCCCAAGCCGGAGGCCCTCGCGATGCGCGCCGCGGCCTGGGCGCTCGGAGACGCCCGGCGGATGTCGTTGGCGGAGAGGGCGTCCGGGCTGGCCGGCCGGGCGTGGCGCGGCCGCGGGATGCCCGGCGGCCGGCGCGCCCTGTCGTGGCTGCCGTTCCCGGGCTCGCGGTGGACCGGCGCCCGTGACCTTCCCGTCCCGCCCGCGGAGTCCTTCCGCGCCTGGTGGCGACGCACCGGCCGCGACGAGGGGACCGGCCGATGAGTGCCCGCGACGACGTCCTCGCCGCCATCCGCGCCGCCCTCGCCGACCGTCCGGACGCCCCCGAGGTCGACCGCGCCTACCGCACCCGCGACCCGCTGCCGCCCGGTGCCGACGTCGTCGACCTCTTCGCCGAGCGCGTCGCCGACTACCGGGCCACCGTGACCCGGTGCACCGCACCCGAGCTCGAGACCGCCGTCGCTGCGGCGCTCGACGGTGCGCCGCGCGTCCTCGTCCCCGACGGGCTCGACCTCGAGGTCCCCGGCGCCGTGGTCGACGCCGACCTGTCGGCCACCGATCTCGACGCGCTCGACGCCGTCGTCACCCGCGCGACCCTCGGCATCGCCGAGACCGGCACCATCGTCCTCACCCACGGACCGGGCGAGGGCCGTCGGGCGCTCACGCTCGTCCCCGACGTGCACGTCTGCGTGGTCCGCGCCGACCAGGTCGTCCCCGGGGTCGTCGACGCCGTCGCCGCGCTCGACCCCGTCCGGCCCCAGACCTGGGTCAGCGGCCCGAGCGCGACGAGTGACATCGAGCTCGACCGGGTCGAGGGCGTCCACGGGCCGCGCCGACTGCACGTCGTCCTCGTCGACGGATGACCGTCCGCCGGCGAGCCGTGCTCAGCGGCGGCGCAGCTCGAGGACCGGGATGACCCGGTCGGTCTTCTCCTCGTAGGAGCGGAAGCCCTCCGACATCGCCGTGAAGCGGGCCCAGGCGGGGTCGCGCTCCTCGCGGGGCAGCACCCGGGCGCGGACCGGCACGACACCGTCGTCGGGCGTCTCGATCTCGACGTCGGGGTGTGCGACGAGGTTGTGGAACCAGGCCGGGTGGTCCGGCGCCCCGCCCTTCGAGGCCGCGACGAGCCAGGTGTCGGCGTCGTCGCGGATGGCGGCGACCGGCGAGACCCGCTCGGTGCCGGAGCGCGCGCCGACGTGGTGCAGGAGGACGAGCCCACGGCCGAAGCCCATCGTGGTCACCGTCCCGCCGTTCGCGCGGAACTCGTCGACGATCTGCTGGTTCCAGTCGGGCACGGGCCACCTCCGGGGTGCTGGTCGGGTCGTCCGGATCAGCACCCGCGAGGCGGCGGCTATTCCGCCGGCGCGTCGATCGGCGGCCCGGCGCTCGCCGCCGTCCGCTCGGCCTCGTTGCGCAGGATGCAGAGCTCGTTGCCCTCCGGGTCGAGCAGGGTGACCCAGCCGGTGCCGGGTCCGTACTGGCCGCGGTGGTCGGCGAACTCGACGGCGCCGAGGTCCAGCAGCCGGGCGAGCTCGTCGTCCCGCGTGCCCTCGACCGGCTCGAGGTCGAAGTGCAGCCGGTTCTTCACCGACTTCCCCTCCGGCACCTCGATGAAGAGGATGCGGTGCGTCCCGTCGCGACTGACGATCATGCACTCCTCGTGACCGGGCAGGTTCGGGTCGTCGGGCAGGTCGGTGTAGTCGAGGACCGCCTTCCACCACTCGGAGAGGTCGTAGGCGTTCCGGCAGTCGACGGAGGTGTGGGCCACGCGGGAGGTCATGCCGCCACCCTCCCACCGGCGGCGGGTGGGGGCCACTCCTTTGGGCCGCGCGGGGTCAGACGTGGATGGCGGCCGGGATGCCGTCGGAGAAGACCTCGGGCGGGTC
>JACXUW010000579.1 GCA_014763705.1 Micrococcales bacterium
CGTCGGGTGGAGCGGCGCGACGGGGTCCGGTCGGTGGGGTTCGCCGAGATCTCGGCGAGCAGGCACTGGGCCGTCGTCGGGCCGATGATCGGGGCCGACGCCCCACCCGGCCGCTTCGAGGTGTACCGGGACCGCGCCGACCAGTGGCGGTGGCGGCTCCGCGCGGCCGGCGGCGAGGTCGTCGCCGCGTCGAGCGACTCGTTCGCGACCCGGGCCGAGGTCGAGGCGGAGGTCACCTGGCTTCGGCGGCACACGGCGGACTCTCCGACGACGCGCCTCGACGACTGACCGTCCGGGCGACGCGACGCACGACACGAGTCCTCCCCCTGTCGCGCGGCGGCGGTCCGCGGGAGGATGGCGGTGGGCGCCGGGGGCCGTCGCCACCGCCCCGGCGCACCTCGGTCACGGTGACGAGAACCCGAGGAGGCGGCCATGAGAGCGCGACCCGGAGACCACATCGTCCTCGCCGGAGAGCGGGTCGACCAGCCCGCGCGGGGTGGTGAGGTCGTCACCGCCGGCCCCGACGGCGACCCGCCGTACACGGTGCGCTGGGACGACGGACGCACGAGCACGCTCTACCCCGGCCCGGGCGCGGTGCTGCGCGTCTCGGAGGGGGGCGAGGAGCACGCGGGCGTCGTCGCCCGTCCGGAGCTCGGGACGATGCGGCAGTGGTCGGTCCGCGTCACGCTCTTCGAGCGGGGCGACGACACGACGGCGACCGTGGCCCTGCTCGCCGACTCCCCCGAGGCGCTCACCGCCCGCGGCACGAGCCACCGGGCGCACGACGACCGGCCGGACGCCCACATCGGCGACCGGGTCGCGGTGGCGCGGGCGCTGCGGGTGCTCGCCGACCGGGTGCTCGGCGCGGCCGAGGAGGACATCGAGTCCGCGACCGGCGAGCACGACGTGCACGTGCGCGGCCGCTGAGGCCGCCACGCCCCGGATCCCTGGGTGTCGTGACCTGTTCGCCCGCTGAGGACTGGTTCGCCCGTTCACTACCGGGACTGGTGGGGCGGATGTGACACTCGACGGGTGCTCCGCCGATCCGTCGTGCGCGCGACGCCCGTCGTGGCCGCGCTCAGCCTCGCCCTCACGGGGTCGCCCGCGGCCGTGGCCGACGACCCCGTCGTGCCGGGCGCGGGCACCGTGGCGGCCGCCCGGCAGGCGGCCGCTGCGGCCGGTCGCGAGGCGGTCGCGCTCACCGCGCGGCAGGCCGCCCTCGACGCCCGGCTGACCCAGCTGCAGCTCGGGGTCGCCCGGGCCGTCGACGCCCAGCGCCGGGCCGAGCAGGACCTCGCCCGGGCCGTCGCCGTCGCGGACAAGGCCGCGGCCGAGTTCGCGGCGACCCGGCACGACGCCGAGCTCGCGCACCGGGCCGTGAACGACGCCGCGTTCCGCGCCTGGACCAACGCCGGACAGGTCTCCCAGCTCGAGCTCGTCCTCGCCGGGTCGCCGGAGTCGATGGCCGACGCCCAGGTGGTCCTCGACGCCGACGGCCGCCGCACGAGCGAGGCCCTCGCCCACGCCGCCGAGTCTGCGGCTGCCGCGACCGCGCGTCGCGCCTACCTCGATGCCGCGCGGGCCGACGAGCAGGCCGCGACCACCCGCGCCACCATGGCCCGGCAGGCGGCGGAGCAGGCCGAGTCGGCGGCCCGGGCCCAGGTCGCCACCCTTGCCGCTCAGGCCGCCGCGCTCGACGCCCA
>JACXUW010000122.1 GCA_014763705.1 Micrococcales bacterium
CGGGGGGCGGGCCGGTACAGCGGGGTGGCGGACGTGGCCGGGGCGGACAGCACCCCCGCGAGGACGACGGCGACGCCGGCGACGGCGCTCCTGCGCCTCATCGCGAGCCCACCTCCTCGAGGACCCGCGGGGCGGGGGGTACGGCGTCGTCGGCACCCTCACCCGCGTCGGCACGCCGGCGACGGCGGACCAGCACGACGCCCGAGGCGACGACGAGGAGCAGCCCGAGCGCGACGAGCGTCGTCACGACGCGCAGCAGCGGCCAGTCCGTCCCGGCGCTCCACGGGGCGAGGACGACGGTGGTGCGCGCGCCCTCGCGGTGGAGGAACACCTCGGCGGTCCACTCCCGGACACCGGGGTCGGGGATGCGCGCCTCGTACCGCCCGGCCTCGGTCTGCCGCAGGGTGACCCGCTCGGCCCGCGCGCTCCGCGGCGAGGTGACGACGCCGTCGGTCACACCCACCTCGACGCCCGTGACCGGGGTGCCGAGCGGCTTGACCACCGCCTGGGCCCGGACGACGAGGCGCACCTGCGACCCGGTGGGCACGGCGTCGACGGTGACGAACAGCCCGTCCGCCCGGTCGCTCTGCGGGGCGTCCGCCGTGATGGCCGCGGTCACCTCACGGGCCGTCGGCACCGACGTCATCACCGCCGCGACGCCCACGGCGAGGACGAGGACGAGCCCCTCGACGAGCACCGTCGTGCGCAGCGGGTGCGGGCGCGGCCGCCATCCGCGGCCGAGGCCGAGCACGCGCCCCACGGTGTCGGAGACCCGCGCGTTGACGACGAGGGTGTTGTAGCCCGCGATCGAGAGCGCGACGGCGACGACCGCCACCTTCGCGAGGACGGCCGGGCCGTACACCCCGCGGAACAGCGCCGCCCACGTCTCGACGTGGGCGCCGGCCTCGTACAGCCCGGTGGCGAGGAGCACGGCCGAGGACACCGCGGCGACGGGGCTGAACGCACGCCAGGCCGCGAGGGCCGTTCCGCCCCGTTCGTCGTGCCCGAGGAGGGCCACGGGACGCAGCACGACGGCGAGGACGAGGAGCCCGCCGGCCCACACCCCGGCCGCCAGCACGTGCGCCGTGGAGGCGAGCCAGGCCACGAGGACGCCGGACGGCAGGGCCGAGGCGTGACCGGCCCAGCTGTCCAGGCCGACCGAGACCGCGAGGGCCCCCGCCGCGACGAGCGCCGGCCGGGACACGCCGGCCCCGCGTCCGACGGTGCGCCGGGCCGTCCACAGGGCGCCGTAGGCCACGACGAGCGCGGCGACCCGCACCATCCACAGCCTCCCCCAGGTGCTCTGGAGCAGGACGTCGCCGAGGGCGGAGAACCACTCCCCCGACCCCGCGGCGACGCCGGCCTGGGTGGCGGTCGTCACGAGCGGGGTGGCGACGGCCGCGACCAGGGCGACGGTGGCGCCCGCCGCTCCCGCGGTCAGCACCCGCCGACCGGTGCGCCGGCTCACCGCGCCGAGGACGGGGACGACCCGCCACAGGGCCATGAGGCCGCCGAGCGCGACGAGCGTGCCGCCGAGGTCGAGGCTGCGCAGCAGCACCGGGGTGACCGGCGGGAGCGCACTGTCCGGGTCGGGCAGGCCGTCCGGTCGGAACCCGCTGCCGAAGACGACCGTGCCGCGCGTCGGGTGGCCGTCCGCGGCGACGACGGCCCAGGTGAGGGTGTAGGTCCCGCGCTGCAGCGGCGGCGTCGTCAGGTGCACGACCCGGCCCGTGGCGTCGACGGCGACGGTGACGGGAACCGCGGCACTCGGCCCCTCGACCGCGAAGGTGCTCGCGCTCGGGACGATGGACTCTCCGTACCAGAGGGTGAGGGACGTGCGCCCCGTCGCGACCATCCCGCCGTTGGGAGGGTCGGAGCGCTCGAGGGTGGCGTGGGCCGACGCCGCGGCCGCCGCTGCGACGAGCAGGAGCAGGGCGACGACGAGCGTGCGGACGGCCCGGTGCAGGACCCGCCGGCCGCGGGGCGCCTGCGGCGTCGCGCGGTGGGTGCGGGTCCCGCGGCTCATGCCTGGGCCACCACGTGCTCGAGGCGGACGTCCCCGATGATGACCGTCACCTTGCTGCCGTCGTGGATGGCGTTGCGGGTGTTGGCCATGATGAAGAAGTAGGTGCCCCCGAGGTTGAGCTCGGCCTTGTGGTTGTGCGGCCGCGAGACCATCGCGAGCGTCTCACCGGTGTCCTCGACGACGAGGACCGGCCGCTTGTCCGCCTGGTGGAGGAGGAGGCTTGCCTTGTCCGGGTCGACGACCTGGTAGCGCAGCTCGATCATGCCGCCGCCCGCGGTGACGCCGATGAGGCTGATCTTGGCCCCGGTCCGGGCCCCGAACTCCTCGGCGGAGACCGCTTCGGTGCCGGAGCGGACGTCGGCTGCGTGAGCCATGACCGCCCGCACCCCGAAGAAGGCCGCGAGGGCGAGGACGAGCAGCGCCGCGACGAGGACGATGCGTCGCCTCGCGTGGGGTGTGGGCGCCGCGGGTGCGGGAACGGGTGCCGCGGTGAGGGTTCCGGTGCTCATGGTCTCTCCTGTGGGTCGGGACGCCGGCCGCGAGTCGTCTCGCGGCCGGCGCCCCGGGTACGGGTGGTCTTACAGGTCGACGGTGTCGAGGTCGACGTTGAAGCCGCCGAGGCCGTGCGTCGAGCCGTCGAAGTAGGTCGCCCAGGACCCGTTGGTGTACCGGATGACGTCCTCGTCCGGCACGACCCCGAGACCGGTGATGTTCGCCGTCGTCGCCGCGATCGAGAAGGCCCAGTCGTTGGGGCCGACGAGGGAGAACCCGTCGACGTTCGCGCTGTCCGGGATCCCGATCGTGGAGACGTCGAGGAACTTCGTGTAGGTGCTGCCACCGTCCCAGCGCCAGATGTCCGTCGTGCTCCCTCCGGACCCGCCGCCCGGTCGGGCGGTGGTGTTCGTCGAGAAGTACAGCGTGCGGGTCGCCCCGCTGGCCACGACGTCGACGGCGTCGAGGTTGGCGGTGGCGGCGATGCCGTGCGCGCTGCCGTCGAAGAACATCGACCAGGTGCCGCCGACCCGACGGACGACGTCCTTGGGCTGGACGACCCCGACCCCCGGCACGAACACGTTGTTCGAGAACGAGACGAAGAACTCGCTCGCGCTGATCCGGGTGAAGCCGTCGACGTTGGCCGCGGTCGAGATGCCGTACGTCGAGAGCTGGTAGCCCTTCACCGACGTGGCACCGGTCCAGAAGAACACGTCCGAGGTGCGGGCCGGGCCACCGACGCCGGTCGGGTTGACCGCCGTCAGGGTCGCGAACCGGAGCGGACGGTTCACCGTGAGCGCCACGGTCCGCATCGTCTGGTTGCCCGCCTTGTCACGGACCCGCAGGACCACCTGGGTGGCTCCCTCGGGGACGCGGCGGACGTCGAGCACGGTGCTGAACGACCCGTCGGCGTTGACCGTCACCGGCGTCCCGCGGCCCACGCCGGGGTCGGTCCCGACGTAGAGCTCGACGGCGGCGAACCCGGAGGGGTCGTTGGCGATCATCCCGGCGGGGCCGCTGACGGTGACGGTGGGTGCACCGTTCGTCGGGCTGGAGGCCAGGGTGAGGTTGCCGGTGACCACCGGGGCGGTCTTGTCGACGTTGAGGACGACGCTGGCCATCGGGCCCCAGTTGCCCGCCGCGTCGTGCCCGTGCAGGTAGACCGTGTGCGGGCCTTCCGACATGAGGCGCACCGTGGCGAGCGGGATGTCCAGGTAGACGGCCTCCGTCGGCGACGAGTACGCGCCGTCGGCGGCCTCCATCGGGATGCCGGCACCGTTGGCCCCGGCGGTCTCGAGGAACGCCTCGGCCTTGTCGATGCTGCTCTGCGCGGTCGGGAAGGTCCCGCCGTCGCCCGAGGCGAGGTCCTCGACGGTCGCGGTGAGCCGGACCGCCGGCGAGGAGCCGTTGACCGGCAGCGCACCGTTGTTCGGGTTGGGGGTGAGCGTCTGGTCGCTCGTCGTCGGGGCCCCGCGGTCCACCGTCAGCTGGACGTCGGCGACGTCACCGAGGTTGCCCGGCTGGTCGGTGGCCTGCACGTGCACGAGGTGGACGCCGTCCGCGAGGCCGGTGAAGGCCGACGCGGGAATGGTGCCCACGAGGCTCGCGACCGGTCCGGTCGTCTCGAGCGTCATGCCCGAGTGCGCCCCGCCGTCGATCCACCACTCGGCGCCGCCGATCGCGCTGTTGCCCGAGGCGGAGTCGTTGCCGGTGGCCGAGATGCCGATGGCCGCCGTGCCGTTGCCGCGGTCCGGCGTCAGGGTGAGGCCGGTGGTCGTCGGGCCGACGTTGTCCGAGCCCTGGACGAGCACCGAGCTCCACGGGCCCCAGCCGCCACCGGTCTCGTGGCCGTGCACGTAGAGGATGTGCTGGCCGGCCGGGGTCGAGTAGGTGGCCTCGTAGGTGCCGGCGGTGGCGCCGGCGGTCATCGCCGTGCCGGTGCCGACCGTCGTGTCGACGAGGTACTCCACCGCGTCGACCGCCGGGTTGCCCGCGAGCGCGGTGACCTGCGCCGACAGGGTGTTCGTCGCGTCGGACCAGGTGACCTCGCTCGTCACCGGACCGGAGGACGCGACCGGCTGCCCGTTCGCGGCGACGTCGATGACCGTGAGGGCCCCGCCCAGGCCCGCCGCGTTGGTGTTGTGCAGCGTGAGGCTGGCGTCGTACACCGGCAGCTTGCGGGCCGTGGCCCCGGAGGGGACCGTGACGATGGCGTCGGCCGTCTGCCCGGGACCGAAGGTGTCGGCCACGAGCCGGCGCGAGATGTCCATCGTGCCGTTGAGCAGCCGGCTGCCGTCGTAGGCGACGACCCGCTGCTCGGCGCCGAGGACCGACATCGAGTGGTAGAAGGTTCCGGCGTTGACCCAGCGCAGGAGCACGTCGGAGCCGGCCGCGGCGGCCACCGGGTCGCTGTCGGCGTGCACCTTGCCGTTGATCAGCTGGTAGCGCGGCGTGAAGGCGCGCATGTCGAACGCGGCCTTGTCCGCCGAGGTGTTGAGGGCCGGGTCGATCTCGCTGACCACCATGACCTGCTCTGAGTCGTACGCGGTCGCGGCGTCGTCGTACGCCTGGCCGGCGGCCGACGGACGGACCACGAGGGCGCCGTAGAGACCCATCGCGACCTGGTGCTGGTGGTTCGCGGTGAGACCGGCCTCGTAGAGGTAGGTACCCGGCCGCGAGGCCGTGAAGGTGTAGCTGGCGGTCGCCCCGTCCGCGGCACCGGTGGTGTCCGGGACGAGCTGCTGCCCACCGAAGTACAGCGAGCTGGCCTCGCCGACCCCGTTGTGCAGCGTGACCGTCACGGTGTCACCGGCGTTCACGGTGAGCGTGGGACCACCGGGCTTGTCCACCGCGGCACACGGGGTGGCGGCGGCGGTCCGCTGGCAGTAGCCCCAGACGGTGAGCGACGTCGTGCCGGTCTTGGTCGGCAGGGTCGTCGACCCGACGGTGGCGTCCAGGTGGATGTCGACGTCGGCCGCGCTGGCCGACCCCGCCGGCCCGAGCAGCAGGCCGAGGGCCGCCAGGGCTCCACCGGCGAGCGTCGAGAGAGCGGCAGTGCGAAGGTGCTTGTTCATCGTCGTCCCCTCTCTCACGGGCAGGTGTTGGGCTCGGGCGGCTCGATCCGCATGTACGTGATCGGGCCGGTCATCGTCACGCCCCAGGACGTGATCTGGAACAGCGCGTGGTTGTGCGAGATGATGTAGAACTCGCCGCACTGGTTGAGCGTCTGGATTCCCGGCGGCAGGTCGTGGGTGTTCCCGAGGTACGGGCTGCCGCTGTAGAAGGTGCCGACCACCTGGTTGGCCAGGTCGGGGACGGTCACCGTCACCGGGTTGGCCGTGCTGTAGTCCTCGGCGTCGTACCACTTGAAGATGACGTCCCAGGTCTGTCCCGGACCGATGTTGATCGCGAACTTCTCCATCGAGAGGTCCTCACCACCGGAGCTGAGCGCCGTGGACTGCCGGCCGTCGCGGCCGACGACGAGCCCGTTGTTCCCGTGCGGGTGGAACGGGTAGTCCTCGCTGCCGACGCTGAGGTAGCGGGCCATCCCGGGGAGCGGGTGGTAGCCGGGCTTGGTGTTGTCGGGCTGGTAGGGCTTGACCGTCGCCAGCGAGCCGTACGGCTGCGAGGGCAGCCACGAGGCGTAGTTGTCGGCGATGCTGTCCGGGTACCCGCGACCGTTGATCAGCCAGTACCGGGCCTTGTAGTTGTTGAGGTTGAAGGCCTTGTGCTGCTCGACCGCCGCGTGCTGGTACGGGTCGATCTCGGAGAGCAGGACCATGAACTCCTCGGACGGGTCGAACGCGGTCTTCGCGTCGTCGTAGGCCTGGGAGTCACTGTCCGTCGGTCGCACGATGAGCGCGCCGAACAGGCCCATCCGCACCTGCGTCTCGGGGTCGGTGCCCGACTCGTAGAGGAAGGTGCCGGCGTGGGTGGCCTTGAACGTGTAGGTCACCGTGCCGGTCCCGGCGGCGGCCGGCTGGGCGAGGCTCGTCATGAACCCGGTGCCCGCGAACTGCGGCTGCGACGGCACGCCGTCGGCGAGCACGTCCTCCTGGCCCGGGAAGACGATCGAGGCCGGGACGTCGAGGGTGTTGTGGAGGATCACCGTGACGGTGTCGTTCTCCTTGACGCAGAGCACCGGACCGGGGTGCTGGAAGGCGTCGAACCCGCTCGAGTAGCCGTACATGAACGAGGTGTTGCCGTCCGGCAGGTCGATGTAGCCGGTGCGGGTCGTGAGGTTGAAGACCGGCTGGCCGGGTGCGGCGCCGGTGTCGCCCTTCGTGCAGACGATGCCGTTGCGGGGCGGTGCCGCCGCGGTGGCCGGCGTGACGGCCGAGGAGGCCGCGGCGCCGACAGCGAGGAGCGAGCCGACGGCGAGGGCGAGGCCCCGCCGGACGCCACGGCGGGCGAGGCGCGTCGTGGTGTTCATGCCGAGAACCCCCAGTCGTTCGGGAAGGCTTGCGGGCCGGGCTTCACTGCTCCCGAACCGCTGCCGTGCACCCGGATCTGCGTCGCCTGGCCGCCGAACCCGCCGTCGGCGAGGTTGTTCGAGCGGCTGAACGAGCGGTTGTACAGGAAGTAGGTGTCGTAGTCGCCGGACCCGGTCTTGGGCGGTGCGGTGACGATGACGTCGTAGCTCTCGCCGGGGCCGATGTTCAGCGTGTCGGTCTCGTACGAGGTGTCGGCGCCGTCGTGCTCCGAGGTCGCGCTGGTGCGACCGCGCATCGGGGTGGCGTCGCGGCCGACGACCCGCATCCGCATGCCGGTGATCGTCATCGCCGACTCGCGGAAGCCGAGGTTGGCGAACCGCAGGGCGATCCGCTCTCCTTCGATGCAGTTGACGAGGGAGGAGATCGGCTGGTGCTTGAGGTCCTCCCGGCCGGCCGGCGCGATGAGGTTGCCGTCCGCGGCGAAGGTGCGCCCGGCCTCGACGTCGAACGGGTTGACACCGGGGCCGTTCGCCTCGAGCGTGTCGGGGTAGACCCGGCCGTTGAGGAGGGCGAAGTCGGCCCGGTAGTCGCTCCACTCGGGCAGCTGGATGTGGGCGTCGGCCCAGTGGACCTCGGCCCACACCTCGGAGAGGAACATCGCGAACTCCCGGTCGTACCGGGTGCTGCCGTTGCCGTCGTTGTAGAGGTAGCCCATCGGGGCACCCGCCGCGGTGTTGCCACCGAGCCGCGAGACCGGCACCCCGCTGCCCGCTCCGGTGCGGTTCTGCGCCGGCCGGACGAAGACCAGGCCGGTCATGCCCATGTGGACGTGCTCGACGTCCTCGACGTGGCAGTGGAACATGTACGTCCCGGGGTCGCGCGGGCGGTAGACGTAGGTGAACTCGCCGCCCGCCCGGACCGAGATCGACCCGCTCGGCTCACCGTCGAAGAACGGGATGACGTTGCGGAAGCCGTGCCAGTGCAGGGTGTGCGCGTCGAAGAGGTCGGGCCGCAGCTGGAGGCCGAGGTTGGTCAGCTGCACCCGGAACTCGTGGGCCTGGTTGCCGTCGTACTCGTCGACCCAGAACATCGGCGCCGAGTGCTGGGCGTGGTACTTCTGCGCGAGCCGCTGGGCGGTGGTCATCCCGGTGACGTTGCGGAAGCCGAAGATGTACGTCGTCTTGCCGACACCCTCCTCCAGGCCCAGGGGGTCCGGGTGGAACGGCGGGATGGCCGGGGCGGCGGGCAGGTGGATCCACCCGTCCGTGCCGGCGAGGTAGAGGTTGGCCGGGGCCCCGGCGGCCTCGGCCACCTGCTCCGGGAGCAGCACCTTGCCCGCCCACGAGGCGGCGCCGGCCACCACGGCCGCGCTCCCCGTCAGCCCGAGGGCCCGCCGGCGGCTCATCCTGAGCCGTCCGGCCCCGGCGATCCCGCCGGATGGGCCCTCGGCAACGTCCCTGCTGCGTTGCGTCTCGAGGCTGGTCATCGAATCCCCTTGGTGAGAAGTGGCCGGACAATGGTTCGCGCGCCCCGCAGGAGCGGGATGGCGCTGGTGGCCGGGGTGGTCGTGCCCGGGATGGAGAAGGCGTCGACGTCCAGCCCGTTGCTCGTCAGGCCGTGCGCCGTGCCGTCGAACCAGACCGACCAGGTCCCGTTCGTGTACTCCAGGACGTCCTCGTCCTGGGCGGTGAGCCCGCCGGCGCCGGTGATCGTCACGTCCGCCACG
>JACXUW010000580.1 GCA_014763705.1 Micrococcales bacterium
TGCGCGGGGTCACCGTGATCGATGGTACGGCCTTCGTCGACGAGCAGAACATTGCCACGCGCCACCGACATCGGTGCCCCCGTGGAGCTGGACGCCGCCGGACGGCTGGACGCCTCCCGGCGGCCGCCACGCCGCCCCCCAGCCCTCGTTCCCGAGCCACCTGCAGGACGCGGTGGCGGCCGCCGGCCGCGACAGCGGTTACTCGGCCGCCACGAACGGCACGGACGGGGTCAAGCAGGGCCACGCGGGGATGACCGAGCCCGAGGACGACTGAGGGCCCGCGCTCAGAAGGCGCTGACGATCGTCACGACGAGGTCGACCGGGTAGACGGCGAGGCCGAGGACGACGAGCGTCCACACCGCCCAGCGCGCGACGAGCCCGCCGGTGCCGCGCCGGTCGGGCTCCGGGGCCCGGAAGACCGCGAAGAACCGGGAGGCGGCGAGGACGCCCCAGCGGCCGTCCGGCCGGCGCTCGAACGGCGTCCACCAGTCGCCGGTGCGCAGGCCCGCGGCGACACCCCGCAGGTACGGGACGAGGAAGAGGAGCAGGATGCCGCCGAACAGCACGAGGGCGATACCGCCGGCGAGCGCGACACCGCGCTCGGGGTGCAGCTCCTGGACCAGCACGTCCCTCGTCCTCCCCGTCCTCGTCCGCCGCCGGCCGGGTCGGCGCGGTCGTGCAGACGCTACACGGCACCCTGCCCCGGTCGCCGCCCGGACGGGCTCCGGGCTAGGGTCGGGCGCATGACTCAGCCACGGGGGTACTCGGGTCCGGACGAGGCGCTGGCCGCCATCGCGCAGGACGTCGCGGGCGTCGGCCCGGCGGCCGACACGGCGCAGGCGTGGCAGCGCGAGGTCGAGGCGCTCGCGGGCACCGGCACCGCCGAGGCCGGACGCGTGCGGGCCGAGGTCGACGTCCAGGGGATGCTCACCGGCCTCGTCGTCGGTGACGTCGTGGCCTCCCGCGGCGGTCGTGTCGTCACGGCCGCCATCCGCACGGCCCTGCGCCAGGCCCAGGAGTCGGTGCGGGAGAAGGCGGCTCGCTCCGCCGAAGCGACCTGGGGGCCCGGATCGGCCACGGCGGAGGCCTTCCGCGCGGAGGTCGAGGCGGCCACCCCGCTCGTCGAGGCCCTGCCGCCCGAGACCGACGGCCGCACGATGCCGGGCAGCGGCCCGCAGGCCCCGACCCAGGGAGGCACGTGGTGACCCGGCCGCAGCCCACTCCCGGGATGGACCCGCACCTGTTCGAGGGCAGCACCCCCGGCGAGACCGAGCTGCGCCGGCTCGTCGAGCAGGCCAGGGCGGCCGCGGCGTGGCGCCGGTCCGTCGAGACCCTGCGCGGCGTGGGCGAGTCCGAGGACGGCGTCCGGGTCGAGGTCAGCGCGTCGGGTGGGGTCGTCGCGGTCACGGTCCCCGACTCGGCGTGCACCGAGGGCGGGGCGGCGGTCACCGAGCAGGTGCTCGATGCCGTGATGGCCGCCCAGCAGGACCTCGCGGCCCAGCTGCGGCGTTCCAGCGAGGAGGCGTTCGGCGAGGACTCGCCCGCGGCCCGCACGGTCTCGGGGTCCCTCGACACCCGCTTCGCGCGGGCCCCGGAGCCGGGTCAGCCGGCGTCGTCGGCGGTGTCCGGCAGCGCCGTGGCCCGCCCTCGAGGTATCACCGGCCCCACCCGTGCCTCCTCCGGGGTGAGCGGCCAGACGG
>JACXUW010000581.1 GCA_014763705.1 Micrococcales bacterium
GGCATGACTCTCGAGCACCTCGGCTTCTCCTCCCGCGCCATCCACGCCGGGCAGGAGCCCGACCCGACGACCGGTGCCGTGGTCCCGCCGATCCACCAGGTGAGCACCTACAAGCAGGACGGCGTCGGCGGGCTCCGCGGCGGCTACGAGTACTCGCGCTCGGCCAACCCGACGCGCACCGCGCTCGAGGAGTGCATCGCCGCGCTGGAGGGCGGTGAGCGCGGCTTCGCGTTCGCCAGCGGCCTCGCCGGCGAGGACACCGTGCTGCGGGCCCTCCTCTCGCCCGGTGACCACGTCGTCGTCCCGTCCGACGCGTACGGCGGCACCTACCGGCTGTTCAACCGCGTCGTCCGGGCGTGGGGTGTCGAGCACTCCATCGCGAGGGTCGCCGACGTCGAGTCGGTGCGGGCGGCGATGCGTCCGGAGACCCGGATGGTGTGGGTCGAGACGCCGACCAACCCGCTGCTCGGCATCGCCGACGTCGCGGCCATCGCCGAGGTCGCCCACGCGGCCGGCGCGCTCCTCGTCGTCGACAACACCTTCGCCTCCCCGTACCTGCAGAACCCGATCGCGCTCGGCGCCGACGTCGTCGTCCACTCGACGACCAAGTACGCGGGGGGGCACAGCGACGTCGTCGGGGGCGCGGTCGTCGTCGCAGCCGGCGCGCAGACACGGGACGGCGAGTCCGTCGCGGAACGCGTTGCCTTCCACCAGAACTCGATGGGTGCCGTCGCCGGCCCGTTCGACGCGTGGCTGGTGCTGCGCGGGCTCAAGACGCTCGCGGTCCGGATGGAGCGCCACTGCGACAACGCCGAGGCCGTCGTGGACTTCCTCCAGGCGCACCCGGGCGTCACCTCCGTGCACTACCCGGGCCTGCCGGACCACCCGAACCACGACGTCGCCGCGCGCCAGATGAGGCGCTTCGGCGGCATGGTCGCGTTCCGGGTGCGCGGCGGCGAGGACGTCGCGGCCAAGGTCTGCGGCGAGACGCAGCTCTGGACCCTCGGGGAGTCGCTGGGCGGGGTCGAGTCGCTCATCGAGCACCCGGGCCGGATGACCCATGCCTCCGTCGCCGGCACCGAGCTCGAGGTGCCCGCCGACCTCGTCCGCCTGTCGGTCGGCATCGAGGACGTCGAGGACCTCGTCGCCGACCTCCGTCAGGCGCTCGACCGCCTCACCTGACCGACCTGGTGCACCGGCCACTAGGGTCGGGCCCCGTGGGTGCGGTCCTGTGCGTCGACGTCGGCTCGACCTTCACCAAGGCGCTGCTCGTCGGCGACGACGGCGAGGTGCTCGGCCGGGCGTCTCACCCGACGACGGTCGCGACCGACGTCATGGACGGCGTCGACGCCGTGCGTGCCGAGCTCGGCGTGCCCCGTGACCCGGAGCAGACGGTCCTGTGCTCCAGCGCCGGGGGCGGCATGCGGCTCGCCGTCGTCGGCTACGAGCGCGAGGTGACGGCGGAGGCCGCCTTCCGGGTCGGCCTCTCGGCCGGCGCCCGGGTGGTCCACGTGGCCTCCGGCCCGATGACCGGCGCGGACGTCACGGCCCTGCGCGCCGCGCGCCCGGACCTGGTCCTCCTCGTCGGCGGCACCGACGGCGGCAACGCCGACGTCCTCCTCCACAACGCCCGCCGCCTGGCCCGCGGCCGTGGCTTCGCCGAGCTGGTCCGCGCCGCCACCCCGGACGCGGTGCT
>JACXUW010000582.1 GCA_014763705.1 Micrococcales bacterium
CCCGGACCCCGAGCCGGACGACAACCCGGACGACGAGCCGGACCCCGAGCCCGACGACGAGCCGACGGCGGTCATCCCGCGCACCCCACCGCCCGCCTGGCTGACCGAGGACGACACCGTGCCGAGCCCCGACGACCGCGCCGACCCCACCACGGACGGCGGCCGCACGACGGCGCTCGCCGTGCCGGAGGAGCGGGCCGTCACCTCGCCGGACGAGGACGGCGAGTCCTCCGGACCCGGCACGGCCGTGCTCGAGGCCATGACCTCGGTCGGCTCGGCCGTCTCGGGCTTCGCCCGCCGGGCCGTCGACAGGGTCACCGAGCTGAGCCCGGACACCCAGCGGGCCGACGGCGACGGCGACAGCGACGACCTCGACGCCCCGGCCCCGCTGGTCCCGGCCGAACCGCTCACCCACGACGAGTCGAAGCTGGCCATCGGCATCGTCGTCGCGTTCCTCGTCCTGGCCCTCGTCGTCGGCATCTACGGGGTCCGGCAGATCGGCTCGAACAGCGACCTGGGCCTCGGGGGCCCCTCGCCGTCCTCGAGCGCGTCGCCGAGTCCGTCGGCGAGCGCGAGCAGCACGGCGTCAGCGTCCGCCGCCGAGGACGCCCCCTCGCCCCTGGCCATCCTCAAGGTGTCGGCGTACGACCCGCTCGGCGACAACAACGAGAACGACCAGCTGACGCCGAAGACCTACGACGGCGACCCCTCGACGGGGTGGAACTCCGAGCGGTACCGCAGCGACGACTTCGGCGGCCTCAAGAAGGGTGTCGGCCTCATCGTCGACCTCGGCCCGAACAAGAAGCCCCAGGACGTCAAGCTCGTCGTCCCGTCGCCGGTCGACGTCGAGGTGTACGTCAACGACGAGCCCACCCTCGAGGCCGCGACGAAGATCGGCGCCAAGACCGACGCGAAGGGCACCCTCGACTTCCCGGTCCCCGACAAGGTCGCCGGGCAGTACATCGTCCTCTGGTACACGGGACTCCACGTCGACTCCAAGGGCAACCGCCGGGCGTGGCTCAACGAGGTCGTCGTCAGCGGCTGATGGCCCTCCCGTGAGCAGCCCCGACCTCGCCGAGCTGGACGACGCCGCCCTCCTGGCGCGGCACGTCGCGGGGGACGACGGGGCCGCCTTCGGCGAGCTCTTCCGGCGCCACCGCGACCGGATGTACGCCGTCGCGCTGCGGACGGCCGGCCAGCGCGAGCTGGCCGCCGACGCCGTCCAGGACGCGTTCATCTCGGCGTTCCGGCGGGCCGAGGCCTACCGCGGCGATGCCGCCGTGACCACCTGGCTGCACCGGATCGTCGTCAACGCGTGCCTCGACCGGCTGCGCCGCGAGAAGGTTTCGGTGCGCCGGGCCGGCGACCTCGGCGAGATCGACCTCCCGGACGGGCACGACCGGCACGCCTCCACGGAGACCGCGCTCGTCGTGCGGGAGGCGCTGGCCCGCCTCCCGGAGGGCCAGCGCCAGGCCCTCGTCCTCGTCGACATGCACGGGTGGTCGGTCGCCGAGGCCGCTGCCGCCCTCGAGGTGGCGGAGGGGACCGTCAAGTCCCGCTGCTTCCGGGGCCGCGAGGCCCTCGCGGCGATGCTGAGGCCCTCCTCCGGTCCCGCCCCGGACGCCACGGAACCGCAGGGGGCGACGTGACGTCCTACCCTCGGCCCGCACCACGGGTGCCCGCCGCCTCCTCC
>JACXUW010000583.1 GCA_014763705.1 Micrococcales bacterium
CGATGGGGGCCCGGGTGGCCGACCGGCTCGAGGCGCGCGGGCACGACGTCGTGCGCGCGTCCCGGGCGACGGGGGTCGACGTCACCGTGCCGGACCGCCTGCTCCGCACCTGTGAGGGCGCCGACTGCCTCGTCGACTGCCTCAACCTCACCACCCTCTCCCGCCGCCGGGCGGTGGCCTTCTTCGGCCGGGCCGCCCGGACGGTCGCGGAGACGACCGCCGCCGCGCGCGTCCCGCACGTCGTGGCGGTGTCCATCGTCAACGTCACCGAGCCGGCGGTCTCCCGGGCGACGGGGTACTACGCCGGCAAGGAGGCCCAGGAGGCGGGGTACGCCACCGCGCGGGTTCCCGTCACCGTCGTGCGGACCACCGCCTGGTTCACCCTCGCCGAGACCTTCCTCCACCAGATCCGGGTGGGCCGGTTCGCGCTCGTGCCGCGGATGGGCCTGCAGCCGGTGCACCCGGACGCCGTCGCCGACCTCGTCTCCGACGTCGTCGAGGCCGGTCCGACCTCGGGACCGGCCACCTCCGACGGGCCGGTCGTCCGGCAGCTGGCCGGACCCGAGCGCACCGACGCGACGACGATGGCCCGCGCCCTCGCCGCCCGCGAGGGGACCGGGGCCCGGGTCGTCGGGCTGCCCGCGCCGATGGCCGGACTGCGCAGCGGGCTGCTGCCGGCCGCGGACGTGCCGCGCGACCGCCGCCGCTTCGAGGACTGGGTCAGAACCGGCGGCCGGTGAGCCGCTCGTAGGCCTCGACGTACTTCGCGCGGGTGCGCTCGAGCACGTCGAGCGGGAGCGGCGGCGGCGCCTCGCCGGACGCCTTGTCCCACCCGCTCGCCGGCGAGAGGAGCCACTCGCGGACGAACTCCTTGTCGAAGCTCGGCTGGGGGTGGCCGGGCTCCCACTGGTCGGCCGGCCAGAAGCGGGAGGAGTCGGGGGTCAGCACCTCGTCGGCGAGGACCAGCGCGCCGTCGTCGACGCCGAACTCGACCTTGGTGTCGGCGATGAGGATGCCGCGTTCGCCGGCGATCTCGTTGCCGCGGGCCAGGATCCGGGTCGTCAGGTCGCGGGCGCGGGCCGCGAGGTCGGGACCGACGGCCGCCTCGACCTCCGCGAACGACATCGGCTCGTCGTGCTGGCCGGACGGCGCCTTGGTCGAGGGGGTGAACAGCGGCTCGGACAGGCGCGATCCGTCGGTCAGCCCCTCGGGGAGGGTCAGCCCGCTCACCGTGCCGTCGGCCCGGTACTCGCGCAGGCCCCCGCCGGTGAGGTAGGCCCGGGCGACGCACTCGACCGGGAGCATCTCGAGGCGGCGGACGAGGACGGCCCGGCCGCGGACGGCGTCCGGCACGTCGGTGGAGACGACATGGTTCGGGACGAGGTCGGCGAGCTGCTCGAACCACCAGAGCGACATCCGGGTCAGCACCTCGCCCTTGCCGGGCACCGGGGTGTCGAGGACGAAGTCGAAGGCCGAGATGCGGTCGGACGCCACGAGGAGCAGGAGGTCCTCGCGGGGGGCGCCGGCGTCGTCGAGCGGCGCGTAGAGGTCACGCACCTTGCCCGAGTAGACGTGGGCGTACCCGTCGAGGACCGGCGCGGCGTCGGGCGTGGGCGTCGAGGCGTCGACCATGGGCCCATCCTTCCAGCCCCCCGAGCGCGCCGGTCCTCGACGGGTACGCCCACGTCTACTC
>JACXUW010000123.1 GCA_014763705.1 Micrococcales bacterium
GACGTCGACGTCGCGGGCTCGGCGACGGCGGCGGTCGGGTCGGAGTACTCGGTCACTGGCTGGCTCCTCGGTGCAGGTGGGAGCCCCCTCGGCCCCCCGGCTCGGGCACCCTAGCCGTGAGGAGCGTCCGCCACCGGGCGTTCGGCGAGAACCCGAGGAACATCCGGCTGCCGGATGTGGTTGAATCATCAACTAAGTTCCCGAGGAGTTCCGATGACCACGACCGCACCCGAGCGGATGCCCGTCCTGTACCTCAGCCACGGCGCCCCACCGCTGGCCGACGACGCGCGCTGGACCGCCGAGCTCGCCGGGTGGTCCGCCGAGCTCCCCCGGCCCACCTCGGTGCTCATGGTCTCGGCGCACTGGGAGCAGGCGCCCGTCGCGGTGTCGGCGACCTCCGGCGACGTGCCGCTGACCTACGACTTCTGGGGCTTCCCGCAGCGCTACTACGACGTGACCTACGACGCGCCCGGGGCACCCGAGCTCGCGCGGTCCGTGGCCGGGCTCCTCGGCGGCGCCGGCGAGCACCTGCACCAGGACCCGACCCGCGGCCTCGACCACGGCGCCTACGTTCCGCTCGTCGAGATGTTCCCCGAGGCCGACGTCCCGGTGCTCCAGCTCTCGATGCCGACCCTCGACCCGCAGCGGCTCTTCGAGCTCGGCCGCCGGCTGGCCCCGTTGCGCGACGAGGGCGTCCTCGTCGTCGGGTCCGGGTTCACCACCCACAACCTGCGCTGGTTCCACCCCGCCGACGGCCCGGACGGCACGCCCCCGGCCCCGTCCTCGGAGTTCGACCACTGGGCCGCGGAGGCGGTCGGGCGCGGCGACGTCGACGCCGTCCTCGACTTCCTCGCCAAGGCCCCAGCCGCCCGCGAGGCGCACCCCCGCACCGAGCACTGGGCGCCGCTCTACGTCGCGCTCGGCGCGGCGTCGGTGGGCGGCGACGTCGCCGGCCGCAGCGTCATCGACGGCTTCTGGTACGGCCTGAGCAAGCGCTCCTGGCAGTTCTCCTGACGCCGGCGGGCGGCATGATCGCCCCATGAGCGACGTGCACCTCGACGTGGAGCAGCACCTGGCCGGCCTCGAGGCCGCGGCCGACCGGCTCGCCGGCTGGGCGACCGAGGCGGGACCCGGCGCCACCGTGCCGACCTGCCCCGGCTGGTCGGTCGCCGACCTCGTGGCGCACCAGGGCCGGGTGCACCGCTGGGCCCTCGCCGCGCTGTCCGGCGCCGACCTGCGCACCGTCGGCATCGACGACCAGGAGGGTCCGGACGGCGACGCCGTCGAGTGGCTGCGCGCCGGCGCCACCGAGCTGCTCGACGTCCTGCGCACGGCACCCGACGACCTCGTGGCGCCGACGTTCCTCCGCGAGGCACCGCCGGCCCGGCTCTTCTGGGCGCGGCGCCAGCACCACGAGACCGCGGTCCACGCACTGGACGCCCTCGCCGCCCGGGAGGGACGGATGCCCTCGGCCGCCGACGCCTGGTTCGGCGCCGACGTGGCCCGCGACGGCATCGACGAGCTGCTCGTCGGGTTCTGGCCGCGCCGGGGCCGGGGGCCGCGGTCCGAGGGCGGTGCCTACCCGGCCGTCGTCGCCACCCCCGAGGGCGACCGGTGGTGGCTCGAGGTCGGCCCGGACTCCGTGCGCACCCGGCGCCTCGGCCGGCACGAGCCGGACCCCGCGCCGGACGCAGTGCGCCTGTCCGGCCCGGCGCTCGAGGTGCACCTGGCCCTGTGGAACCGCGGCGGCGCCCCGGCCGACCCCGACGGCCTCCTCGACCGCTGGCGCACCGGCGGCGCCGTCGGCTGAACCGCCGCCGAGCGGCCGGTCAGTGACCGCCGCGCTGCTTCTTGCGGGGCGCCGGCCGGGTGGGGTCGTCCTCGACCGGCGGGACGTCCTCCGGGACGACGACCGGCCGCAGCCGCGACCAGGCGATGAACCCGAGGCCCACGACGAGCAGGACGAGTCCGGCCCACAGGTTGGCGTTGACGCCACCCGTCTTCGCGGTCTCGGCGTCGGCGAAGAACCCCATGAGCGTGAGGATCACACCGTAGATCGTCAGGAGCAGGCCGATGATGTTGCGGATGTCGAACGCGCCCGCGGTGTGCTTCTCTGCCATGACGACTCCCGGTCAGAAGAGGATGTTGAGGACGACGACCATGACGAGCGCGACGCCCGCGAGCGGCACCGTCCGGCGGTACCAGGGGTAGGACGCCTCGTTCGGGTCGGTGCGCGTCTCGATGGGTGTCTCGGAGTACACGAGGCCGACGAGCTCCTCGACGGGTTTGGGCTGGGTGCCCATCGTCACCGCGACAGACACCGCGACGTCGACGACGAAGGCCGTCGAGGCGGCGACGAAGGCCGCCCCCTGGCCGCCGAGGGGGATGACGCCGAGGCTCGCCGAGCCGAAGGCGTCCTCGCTGAGGAACGCGACGAGGACGGCCGACAGGGTGCCCGAGACCAGGCCCGACCACCCGGCGGCAGGGGTCATCCGCTTCCAGAACATCCCGAGGATGAAGGTGGCGAACAGCGGCGCGTTGAAGAACCCGAAGAGGGTCTGCAGGTAGTTCATGATGTTCGAGAACGAGCTCGCGATGATCGCGGTGAAGATCGCGATGACCGTCGCCCCCACGGTCGCCAGCCGGCCGATCCGCAGGTAGTAGTCGTCGGAGCGGTCCTTGCGGATGTAGCGCTCCCACAGGTCGTAGCTGAACACCGTGTTGAAGGCGGAGATGTTGGCCGCCATGCCGGCCATGAACGCGGCGAGCAGGCCGGTGAGCGCCAGCCCGAGCAGGCCGTTGGGCAGCACGTCGCGCATGAGGTAGAGGAGCGAGTCGTTGAACGCGACCCCCTTGCCCGAGGCGCCGCCCGGCGGGCTGCCCCCGTTCTTCAGGTCGACGATCTCGGGGACGAGGACCGCGGCGATCATGCCGGGGACGATCGTGATGAAGGGGACGAACATCTTCGGGAAGGCGCCGATGACCGGCGTCTTGCGGGCGGCGGAGATGGAGTCGGAGGCCATCGCGCGCTGAACCTCGACGAAGTTCGTCGTCCAGTAGCCGAAGGAGAGGACGAAGCCGAGGCCGAAGACGATGCCGACGACCGACCAGAAGCCGCTGTCGAAGCCGGTGAGGGCCTGCCCGGGCCACGAGTTCAGCTGCTGCTCGGCCGGTGGCACCCCGGCCTTGGCCGGTGCCGAGCTCGCCGCCGCGGTGATCTTCTCGGTGAGCCCGCCCCAACCGCCGACCCGGTTGAGGCCGAGGATGACCAGCGGCAGGAGCGAGGCGACGATGACGAAGAACTGGAGGACCTCGTTGTAGATCGCCGCCGACAGGCCGCCGAGCGTGATGTACGAGAGGACGATGAGGGCGGCGACGATGAGCGCGATCCACAGCGGCCAGCCGAGCAGGGCGTGGACGATCGAGCCGAGCAGGTAGAGGTTGACGCCGGCGATGAGCAGCTGCGCGACGGCGAAGGAGATCGCGTTGACGAGGTGGGCGCGCCGGTCGAAGCGGCGGAGCATGAACTCCGGCACCGAGCGGACCTTGGAGCCGTAGTAGAAGGGCATCATGACGATGCCGAGGAAGAGCATCGCCGGGATGGCACCGACCCAGAAGTAGTGGACGGTCGAGATGCCGAACTGGGCCCCGTTGGCACTCATCCCCATGATCTCGACGGCGCCGAGGTTGGCCGAGATGAACGCCAGCCCGGTGACCCAGGCGGGCAGCGAGCGTCCGGAGAGGAAGAAGTCGATGGACTCCGACACCGAGCGCCGGGCCAGCAGGCCGATGCCGAGGACGAAGCCGAAGTAGACGACGAGGATGAGGTAGTCGACCGGGCCCGCGTCGATCAGCGTGTCGGCCGCGGGCACCGCCCCGGCCAGCCCCTGGACCACCGCGTGTGCTCCTGCCGCGACCACGACCACCACCAGCTCCCCGTCGAGACGTCGGCACCGGACCCGGCACCGCTCGCCACGCTAACGCCTCGCGTCGTGCGGGTGCGCTCTCGTGCCGACCGGATTGGGGCCCGGTGTCGAGTCCTCGGGGAGAGCCTGCTCAGCGGGGCGGTCCGGCCATCGCCGGGGCCCCGGCCGCGGGCCCGGCGGCCGCCGCCTCCTCGTCCGGGTCGGCGACGGCGCCCTCGAACTGCGCGGCGTGCAGGCGCGCGAACGCGCCTCCGGCAGCGAGCAGCTCGGCGTGCGTGCCGCTCTCGACGATGCGTCCGTCCTCCATCACGAGGATGAGGTCCGCGTCCCGGATCGTCGAGAGCCGGTGCGCGATGACGAAGCTCGTCCGGTCGCTGCGCAGGGCGGCCATGGCGTGCTGCACGAGCAGCTCGGTGCGGGTGTCGACCGAGCTCGTGGCCTCGTCGAGGATGAGCAGCGCGGGGTTCGCGAGGAACGCGCGGGCGATCGTGATGAGCTGTCGCTCACCGGCGCTGATGTTGTCCGCCTCCGCGTTGAGCTCGGTGTCGTAGCCGGCCGGCAGCGAGTGGACGAACCGGTCGACGTACGTCGCGCGGGCGGCCTCGAGGATCTCGTCCTCGGTGGCGCCCGGCCTCCCGTACGCGATGTTGTCGCGGATCGTCCCGGCGAACAGCCACGTGTCCTGCAGCACCATGCCCGTGCGCGAGCGCAGGTCGTGCCTCGTCATGTCGCGGATGTCGGTGCCGTCCAGCGTGATCCGTCCACCGTCGAGCTCGTAGAAGCGCATCACGAGGTTGACCAGCGTCGTCTTGCCGGCGCCGGTCGGGCCGACGATGGCCACCGTCTGGCCCGGCTCCACGACGAGGTCGAGGTGCTCGATGAGCGGCTTCTCGCTCGAGTAGGAGAACGAGACGTCCTCGAACGCGACGCGCCCGCGCGTGGCCGCGACCGTCGCCGGCGTGGCCGTGTCGGGCTCCTGCTCGGGGGCGTCGAGGACCTCGAACACCCGCTCGGCGGAGGCGACCCCGCTCTGCATGAGGTTGGCCATCGAGGCCACCTGGGTCAGCGGCTGGGTGAACTGTCGCGAGTACTGGATGAACGCCTGGACGTCGCCGAGGCTCATCGTCCCGGAGGCCACCCGCAGCCCGCCGACGACGGCGACCGCGACGTAGTTGAGGTTCCCGATGAACATGAGCGTCGGCATGATGACGCCGCTGATGAACTGGGCCCGGAAGCTCGCGTGGTGGAGGGCGTCGTTGCTCCGCGCGAACTCGCGGGCGGCCTCCTGGCGGCGGCCGAACACCTTGACCAGCTCGTGCCCGGTGAAGGTCTCCTCGACGACGGCGTTGACCTCGCCGGTGCTCTTCCACTGCTGGACGAAGTGTCCCTGCGAGCGCTTGCCGATGGCCGCGGTGACGACCATCGTCACCGGGATCGTCACGAGGGCGATGACGGCCAGCAGCGGCGAGATGTAGACCATCATGGCGATCATCGCGACGACCGTGAGCAGCGAGGTGACGAGCTGGCTCAGGGTCTGCTGCAGGCTCTGCGCGACGTTGTCGATGTCGTTGGTCACCCGGCTGAGCAGCTCGCCGCGCGGCTGGGCGTCGAAGTACGGCAGCGGGAGCCGGTTGAGCTTCTCCTCGACGTCGCGGCGCAGCCGGTAGACCGTGCGGTTGACGGCGGCGACGAGCAGGCGGCCCTGGACCAGCTGCAGCCCGGCGGCGACGACGTAGATGCCGAGGACGATGATCAGGACCCGCCCGACGGCGGAGAAGTCGATGCCCTGCCCGGGGACGACGTGGTCCATCGCGGCGAGCAGGTCGGCGACCCGGCCCTCGCCGCGGGCGCGCAGGGCGTCGACCGCCTGCTGCTGGGTCACCCCGGCCGGGATCTGCCGGCTGAAGACGCCGGCGAAGATCAGGTCGGTCGCCCGGCCGAGCACCTTGGGGCCGATCGCGTTGAGCACGACCGAGGCGAGCGCCAGGACGAGCGCGCCGACGACGACCGGACGCTCCGGGCGGAGCAGCCCGAGCACGCGCTTGGCCGACGGGACGAAGTTCTGCGACTTCTCGGTCGGCATGCCCAGCTGCGCGTGCGGCGGACCACCCCGGCGCGCGCCGGCCGGGCCGCGACGGGCCTCGGCTGCCTTCTCCTCGGCGGACCTCAGCTCGCTCATGCGACCTCCTCCATCGCCTGCTGGCTCTCGACGATCTCGACGTACGTGGGGCACGACGAGAGCAGCTCGTCGTGGGTGCCGATGCCGACGACGGCGCCGTCCTCGAGGACGACCACCTGGTCGGCGTGGCGGATGCTGCTGACCCGCTGGGCGACGACGACCACCGTGGCGTCGCAGGTGACCGGGCGCAGGGCCGCCCGCAGCCGGGCGTCGGTCGCGACGTCGAGCGCGGAGAACGCGTCGTCGAAGAGGTAGACGGCCGGCCGGCGCACGAGTGCGCGGGCGATGGCGAGCCGCTGGCGCTGCCCGCCGCTGACGTTCGTGCCGCCCTGCGCGATGGGGGCGTCGAGGCCGCCGGGCATGGCCCGGACGAAGTCCTCGGCCTGGGCGATCCGCAGCGCCTCCCACAGCTCCTCGTCGGTGGCGTCGGCGTCACCGTGGCGCAGGTTGCTCGCGACGGTGCCGCTGAAGAGGTAGGGACGCTGCGGCACGAGGCCGATGTGCGCCCACAGGTCCTCGGCGTCGGCGTCGCGGACGTCGACCCCGCCGAGGAGGACTGCTCCTCCGGTGACGTCGTGGAGGCGCGGCACCAGGCCGACGAGGGTCGTCTTGCCGGCGCCGGTGGACCCGACGACCGCGGTCGTCGTGCCGGGCACGGCGGTGAACGAGACCTCGCGCAGCACGGGCTCGTCGGCCCCCGGGTAGGCGAAGGTCGCTCCCCGCAGCTCGACCCCGACCGGGCCCGCCGGGATGGCCACCGGGTGCTCGGGCGGGTGCACCGAGGAGCGGGTGTCGAGGACCTCCTGGATGCGGCCGGCGGACACCGTGGCGCGCGGGACCATCATCGACATGAAGGTCGCCATCATGACGGACATGAGGATCTGGATGAGGTAGCTCATGAAGGCGGTCAGGGCGCCGATCTGCATGTCGCCGGAGTCGATGCGCATCGCGCCGAACCACAGCACCGCGACGGTCGAGGCGTTGAAGATGACCATGACGATCGGGAAGGCGAGAGCCATCAGCCGGCCGACCGCGACGGCGGTCCCGGTGTAGGTGTCGTTGGCCTCGCCGAACCGGGCGCGTTCGACGTCCTCGCGGACGAACGCCCGGACCACCCGGATGCCGGTGATCTGCTCGCGCAGGATCCGGTTGACGGTGTCGACGGCCTTCTGCATCGCCCGGAAGTGCGGGATCATCCGGCTGATGACGAGGCCGACCGACGCGGCGAGGAGCGGCACGGCGACGACGACCAGCCAGGAGAGGCCGACGTCCTCGCGCAGCGCCATGATGACGCCGCCGACCATCATGATCGGGGCCGACACCATGAGCGCGAGCGCCATGTAGACGACCTGCTGGACCTGCGTCACGTCGTTGGTCGAGCGGCTGATCAGCGTCGGCGCGCCGAACCGCGAGACCTCCTGCGCCGAGAAGGAGCCGACCCGGTCGAAGACCGAGGCCCGCACGTCGCGACCGAGGGAGGCGGCGGTCAGCGCGGCGATCCGGGTGGCCGAGACGGTGGCGAGGATCTGGAGCAGCGAGACCCCGAGCATCCACATCCCGGCGGTGAGGATGAACCCGGTGTCGCCCTTGGCCACTCCCTCGTCGATGATCCGGCCGTTGAGGCTCGGCAGGTAGAGCGAGGCGAGGGTGCCGACGAGCTGGAGGGCGAGGAGGAACAGGAGGGGCCCGGAGTACGGGCGCAGGTGGGTGCGGACGAGGCGGACGAGCATCAGCGGATCCCTCGGTCGGTGTGGTGGCGGGTGCCGTCGAGGACGACGGAGACGATCTCGGCCGGGTCGAGGTGGCCGGTGGACATGAGCGGGTGGACGCTCGAGAGCGTGAGCAGCTGGAGGAGGGCGATGACCTCGGGGACCGGCTTGCGCAGCGTGTCGGCGTCCGGGCCGATGAGGTCGGTGAGGGCGGCGTCCACCGCGGGGTCGCTCGAGCCCCGCCGGCGCTTGGCGTCGACCGGGGCGGGCGCCCCGGCGTGGTGGAGCACGGAGATGAGGCCGACGATGCGCTCGACGTGGCGCTGCATCACCCCGACGCCCGCGGTGAGGCGCTCGTCGAGGGTCAGCGAGGTGTCGATCCCCCGGAGCTCGGCGACCGCCGGTGTGGAGTCGAAGACCGCCGAGACGCAGGCCTGGACGAGCTCGTCCTTGGTGCCGAAGGCCTTGAAGAGGGTGCCCTCGGCGATGCCCGAGGCCTCGGCGGCCTGGCGCGTCGTCAGCCCGACGCCGTGCTCCCGCAGCAGCGGGATCGTCGCGTCGACGATCGCTGAACGACGGTCCTCGGGGCTCATGGCGGGGGCACGGGGGGTCACGAGGGACCAGCCTAAGTGAGTGAGCACTCACTCATTTCACACCACAAAACATCTTAAAAACTGCCAAAAACACAAAAAGTGAGTAATCACTCACTTTTATTGTAAACAGTATAAACAACAAAGGCGGGTTGCCCCGCCTTTGTTATGAAAAAGTCTATTACCGTATGTTCTATGCTTGTTTTATTAGCGTAGCAGTATGTTTACTGTGCGTCCG
>JACXUW010000584.1 GCA_014763705.1 Micrococcales bacterium
CCCCTACTCCTCGGCCCTGACGCCGGGCGACCCCTACGTCGTCGAGTCCGCCGAGGGGGTCCGGCTGCGCCTGCGCGACGGAGCCGGCACCGCCCACGACGTCATCGACGCGATGGCCTCCTGGTGGTGCGCGGTCCACGGCTACCGCGTGCCGGAGCTGGACGCCGCCGCACGCGACCAGCTCGACCGGATGGCGCACGTGATGTTCGGTGGCCTGACCCACGCACCGGCTGTCGACCTCGCCCGCCGGCTGCTCGACCTCGCACCGGCCGGGATGGAGCACGTCTTCCTCGCCGACTCGGGCTCGGTGAGCGTCGAGGTCGCGATGAAGGCCGCACTCCAGCACCACCTCGCGGCCGGCCGGCGGCGGACCCGCTTCTTCACCGTCCGCGGCGGCTACCACGGCGACACGTTCTCCCCGATGTCGGTCACCGACCCGGTCGGCGGGATGCACTCGCTCTTCCGCGGAGTCCTGCCGGAGCACGTCTTCGCGCCCCGGCCGCCCGCGGGGCTCCACCGGCCCGAGGACGACGCCGAGCTCGTCGCATGGGAACGCACCACCCGAGACCTGTTCTCGCAGAACGCCGCCGACATCGCCGCGGTCATCATCGAGCCGGTCCTCCAGGGCGCCGGAGGGATGCACGTCTACCCGCCACGGGTCCTGGACGTGCTGCACGGGCTGGCCCGCGAGCACGGCGCCCTCGTCATCCACGACGAGATCGCGACCGGCTTCCACCGGACCGGCCCGCTCTGGGCCGGTGACCGCGTGGCGACCACCCCCGACATCCTCTGCGTCGGCAAGGCCCTGACCGGCGGGTACCTGACGCTCGCCGCGATGCTCTGCACCCGCGAGGTCGCCGAGGGCGTGAGCGCCGGCGAGGCGGGCGGCCTCATGCACGGTCCGACCTTCATGGCCAACCCGCTCGCCTGCGCCGTGGCGAACGCCAACCTCGACCTCCTCGCCGCCCGCGACACCGCGGGCGAGGTGGCCCGGGTCGAGGCGGGGCTGCGCGCGGGCCTCGCGCCGGCCTCGCACCTCGCGTCGGTCGCGGACGTGCGCACCCTCGGGGCGGTCGGCGTCGTCCAGCTGCGCGAGCCGGTGCGGGTCCCCGAGGTCACCGCGGCGGCCGTCGCCCGCGGCGTGTGGGTCCGGCCGTTCCGCGACCTCGTCTACACGATGCCGCCCTTCGTCACCTCCGACGCCGACCTGGAGGCCCTCACCGCCGGACTCGTCGGCGCCGTCGCGGACGTGCACGGCTGACGACCCGACGGTCCACCAGTGACGGTCAGTCGGCCCGCGCGGCGCCCCAGCCGTGCCAGTGGGTGACCTCGACCCAGCAGCTGACCCGCGCCCGGTCGCGCGTCGGGTAGTCCCGACCGCCGTAGTGGCGCGAGAGCCGGTCGATGTCGGCGAGCGCCGCGTCGGGGTCGTCCTCCCACCGCACGATGCGCCCGCGGACGCTCACGTGCGTGTACCAGGAGCCCTCCTCGAGGGCGGTCAGCGCCACCTCGGGGCGCTCGCGCATCCACGAGACCCGGGCCCGCTCGGCGTCCATGTTGAGCAGCACGGTGCCGTCGTCCTCGAGCAGGTACCAGGTGGCCACGGACATCGGGGCGCCGCTCGGCAGCAGCACGGCCACGACCGCGGGGTTGGGGCGGCGGAGCAGCTCCGCGACGTCATCGGGCAGGGG
>JACXUW010000585.1 GCA_014763705.1 Micrococcales bacterium
CGGGCGGGCGCCCGCCCGGAACGCACCATCCGCGACGTCCTCGCCCGGTTCGCCGGCCTCGAGGAGGTGCGGATGCTCCCGTGGGCGCCCGACGACTGCGACGAGGCGGTCCTCGGCGGGCGGGCCCTCACCGAGGTGCGGCCGCGCGGGGGGCTCACCCTGGCCCTCGGCGCGCTCGCGGCCGAGCTCGACCCGCGCTGCCCCGACGCCGCCGCGGCGAACCGCCACGGCCGTCGGCGCCGCGCGGCGGTCTGACACGATAGGCACGTGGCCGACCGACTCAGCGCGCTCGACGCGTCCTTCCTCCGGCTGGAGGACGCGACGACCCCGATGCACGTCGGCTCGGTCATGGTCTTCGACGTGCCGGCCGGGGGGTTCGACTACGCCACCCTCGTCGACCTCATCAGCGAGCGCATCGCCCACGTGCCGCGCTACCGGCAGCGGATCAAGACGGTGCCCGGCGGTCTCGGCAACCCGGTCTGGGTCGACGACCAGGCCTTCGACATCGGCTACCACGTCCGACGCAGCGCCCTGCCCCGCCCCGGGTCGGACGAGCAGCTCGAGGAGCTCGTCGCGCGGATCCTCCCACGGCCGCTGGACCGCTCCCGGCCGCTCTGGGAGGTCTACCTCGTCGAGGGGCTGGCCGAGGACCGGTTCGCCATCATCACCAAGAGCCACCACAGCCTCGTCGACGGCGTCAACGGCGTCGACATCGGCGGCGTCATCGTCGACGGCAACCCGAGCGGCGGGGACGGCGTCCTCGCGACGTGGCGGCCACGGCCCGAGCCCACCTCCGCAGAGCTGCTCGTCGGGGCGCTGGCCGACGTCGTGCGCACCCCGAGCCAGCTCGTCGACACGGTCCGCAGCGGGGTCCAGGACGTCGCGCGCACCGCCGGCCGGGTGGCCACGGTCGCGGGCGAGGTCGTCTCCACCCTCGCCCGCGTCTCGACGCGGCCGGCCCCCGACTCGCCGCTCAACACCCCGGTCGGCCGGGCCCGCCGCTACGTCATGGTCGGCACCGACCTCGACGACTACCGGGCCGTCCGCACCCGTCTCGGCCAGGGAGCCTTCGCCGACGAGGTGACCGTCAACGACGTCGTCCTCGCGACGGTCGCCGGGGCCTTCCGCTCCTGGCTGCTGACCCGCGGCGAGCCCGTGTACCCGGGCACGACGGTCCGTGCGCTCGTGCCGGTGTCGGTCAGCCCGTCCGACGACGCGGCCCGGGTCGGTCCCGAGGTGACGGCCTGCTTCGTCGACCTGCCGGTCGGGGAGCCGAAGCCCTCGATGCGGCTGCACCAGATCGCCTTCTCGATGCGCCAGCAGACCGAGGGCGGCGGCCGGCGGGCGGTCTCCGCCGAGGCGCTGACCGGCGTGGGCGGGTTCGCGCCGCCCACCCTGCACGCGCTCGGTGCCCGGCTCGGCGGGATGGTCTCGCGCCGGCTGCACAACGTCGTCATCACCAACGTCCCCGGTCCGCAGACGCCGCTCTACGCCGACGGCGCCCAGATGGTCGCCACCTACCCGGTCACGCCGCTCGGTGCCGGGCAGGCGCTGTCCATCGGGCTCACCTCCTACGACGGCGGCGTCTACTACGGCCTGTACGCCGACCGCGACGCGATGCCCGACGCCGACGTCCTGGGCCGGGGCATCGTCGACGCCCTCCAGGAGCTGCTCGAGGCCCCCCGGCCC
>JACXUW010000586.1 GCA_014763705.1 Micrococcales bacterium
GGCGCCGCCGGACCCCGAGCCCGGCGGCGCCACCGAACCGGGCGACGGCCGAGCGGCCCGGCGCGAGGTAGGCGATGCCGGCGATCGGGTACCCCTCGGGCTCGACCCCGAGACGCTGCAGCGCCGCGACGGCCCCCGGCATCAGGCCCTCGCCGCACGCCTTGTCGACCGGACCGTCGCGGGCCTCGAGCACGGTGGCGGTGAGGCCGGCCAGCCTCGCCTCGACGGCCGCGGCCAGCCCGACCGGTCCGCCGCCGACGACGAGGACGTCGCAGTCGGGCGACCGGCCGCTCACGGGTGTGACCGGCCGGCCGAGACCGAGCGGAGCGCCCTCTCCTCGACCGGGATCCGCACGCCGAGCAGGAGCACGGCATTGACCACCGTGAAGACCAGCGCCGTGAGCCACGCGGTGTGGACGAGAGGCAGGGCGACGCCCTCGGCGGCCACCGCGACGTAGTTGGGGTGGCGCAGGAGGCGGTAGGGCCCGGACGTGACGAGCGGCGCGCCCGGGACGACGAGCACCCGGGTGGTCCACGCCGGCCCGAGGCTGCGCACGCACCACCACCGCAGGACGTGGGCCGCGACGAGCAGCCCGAGCATCGGCCAGCCGAGCCACGGCAGGAACGGGCGGTCGGCGAGGGTCACCTCGGCGATACAGCCGACGAGCAGCGCGGCGTGGAGGACGACCATCACCGGGTAGTGGCCGGCGCCGTGCTCGACGCCGCCACGCGCGCGCCCCCGCGCCAGGTTGCGCGAGGCCACCCGCAGCTCGACGAGCCGGGCCACGCCGACGAGGAGGACGAGCCCGACGTACGCGCCCTGCGAACCGCTCACCGGCTCACCACCGCAGGAGCACCTGCTCGAGGCAGAAGCCCGGACCCATCGCGAGCATGAGGCCGGCCTCGCCCGGCGCCCCCGGGTGCTCGGCCATCGTCCGCTCGAGCACGTGGAGCACGGAGGCCGAGGACAGGTTGCCGTGCTCGGCCAGGAGGTCCCAGGTGACGGCGAAGTCGGCCTCGGGGCGTTCGAGCGCCCGCTCCATGGCCCGCAGCACCTTGGGGCCGCCGGGGTGGGCGACGACCCGGGCGACGTCGGCGAGGGCCGTCCCGTGGTCGGCGAGGAAGGCGTCGACGTCGGCGCGCAGGTACTGCTCGACGACCGCCGGCACCTCGGCGGACAGGACGATCGAGAAGCCGCCGGTGCCGATGTCCCAGCCCATGACCCGCTCGGTGTCGGGGTAGAGCCGGCTGCGGGTGGCCTCGACCCGCGGGCCGTCCAGCCCGAGCGCGCGGGCCCGTTCCGCCCCGACCATGACCACCGCGGCCGCGCCGTCGCCGAACAGCCCGCTCGCGACGAGCGCGGCCGGCGAGCTGTCGCCGCGCTGGAGGGTCAGCGAGCACAGCTCGACCGAGAGGAGGACGGCGACGTCGTCGGGGTGGCCGAGGAGGTAGTCGTGGACGCGGGCCACCCCCGCGGCGCCGGCGACGCAGCCCAGCCCGAACACCGGCACCCGCTTGACGTCCGGGCGCAGGCCGAGGAGGGGCACGAGCCGGGCGTCGAGGCTCGGGGCGGCGATCCCGGTGACCGACACCGACGTCACCTGGTCGACGTCGGCGGGTGCGAGGCCGGCGGCGTCGAGGGCGCCGCGCACCGCCCGCTCGGCGAGCCGCGTGCCCACGTCGATGAAG
>JACXUW010000124.1 GCA_014763705.1 Micrococcales bacterium
GTCCGTAGGATGGTGGGCCGGTCGTGCGGGCGCGCCGGGGCCGAGGTCCCGGTCGCCCCCGGCCGGACCAGCACCCCTCCCGAGACGAAGGACCCCCCGTGCTCCGCACCCACGAGGCCGGCACCCTGCGTGCCGCCGACACCGGCCAGACCGTCACCCTCACCGGCTGGGTGGCGAAGCGGCGCGATCACGGGGGAGTGGCCTTCATCGACCTGCGGGACGCGAGCGGTGTCGTGCAGGTCGTGGCGCGCGACGAGGTGCTCACCGGTGCCGCGCACGACCTGCGCAGCGAGTACGTCGTCAAGGTCAGCGGCGCCGTCGCCGCCCGCGAGGAGCGCAACGTCAACCCCGACCTGCCGACCGGCGAGGTCGAGGTCGTCGCCGAGGCCATCGAGGTCCTCAACCCGAGCGCGCCGCTGCCCTTCCAGGTCGACGAACGCGTCACCGTCGGTGAGGAGGCCCGCCTCAAGCACCGCTACCTCGACCTGCGGCGTCCGGGCAAGCACTCCGCCGGGCACGCCATCCGGCTGCGCAGCAAGGTCAGCCAGGCCGCCCGCCGGGTCCTCGGCGACCGCGACTTCGTCGAGATCGAGACCCCGACCCTCACCCGCTCCACCCCGGAGGGCGCCCGCGACTTCCTCGTCCCGGCCCGCCTCGCGCCGGGCTCCTGGTACGCCCTGCCGCAGAGCCCGCAGCTCTTCAAGCAGCTGCTCATGGTCGCCGGGATGGAGCGGTACTACCAGATCGCGCGCTGCTACCGCGACGAGGACTTCCGGGCCGACCGGCAGCCGGAGTTCACCCAGCTCGACATCGAGATGTCCTTCGTCGAGCAGGACGACGTCCTCGAGCTGGGCGAGGCGGTCGTCCGTGAGATCTGGCAGCTCATCGGGGTCGACCTCGAGACCCCGTTCCCGCGGATGACCTACGCGGACGCCATGCGCCGCTTCGGCACCGACAAGCCCGACCTGCGCTTCGGCCAGGAGCTCGTCGAGTGCACGGAGTTCTTCGCCGACACCCCGTTCCGGGTCTTCCAGGCCGAGTACGTCGGCGCCGTGGTGATGCCCGGCGGGGCGAGCCAGCCGCGCAAGCAGCTCGACGCCTGGCAGGAGTGGGCCAAGCAGCGCGGCGCTCGCGGGCTCGCCTACGTCCTCGTCCAGGAGGACGGCACCCTCGGCGGCCCGGTGGCCAAGAACCTCTCGGAGACCGAGCTCGCCGGCCTCGCGGCGCACGTCGGGGCCCAGCCGGGTGACTGCGTCTTCTTCGCCGCCGGCGAGACGCGCTCCTCCCGGGCCCTGCTCGGCGCGGCCCGGCTCGAGGTCGGCACGCGCTGCGGTCTCGTCGACGAGGACGCGTGGAGCTTCCTCTGGGTGCTCGACGCGCCGCTCTTCGAGCCGGCCTCGGAGGCGGTCGCGGCCGGGGACGTGGCCGTCGGGTCGGGCGCCTGGACCGCCGTGCACCACGCGTTCACCTCGCCGAAGGCCGAGTTCCTCGACACCTTCGACACCGACCCGGGCCCGGCGCTGGCGTACGCCTACGACATGGTCTGCAACGGCAACGAGATCGGTGGCGGCTCGATCCGAATCCACCGCCGCGACGTCCAGGAGCGGGTCTTCAAGGTCATGGGGCTCTCCGAGGACGAGGCGCAGGAGAAGTTCGGCTTCCTCCTCGACGCCTTCCAGTACGGCGCGCCGCCGCACGGTGGCATCGCCTTCGGCTGGGACCGCATCGTCATGCTCCTCGGTGGCTTCGAGTCGATCCGCGACGTCATCGCCTTCCCGAAGTCCGGCGGCGGCTACGACCCGCTGACCGACGCGCCGGCCCCCATCACGCCCGAGCAGCGCAGGGAGGCCGGCGTCGACGCGAGGCCCGAGCCGCCGGCCTCCTCGCCCACCGCCTGAGCTCCTCCGGCCTCCGGGTCGGGTCAGTCGGCGAGGAAGTCGAGCAGGACCCGGTTCAGCTCGTCCGGGTGCGAGTCGCCGAGGCCGTGCGGCCCACCGCTGACGACGTGCAGGCGGGCACCGTCGACGGTGGCGGCGGTCCGCTGCCCCGAGACCTCGAGGGGCACGATGGCGTCGGAGTCGCCGTGGACGACGAGCGTGGGCAGGGTGACCTTCGCGAGGTCGCCGGTGAAGTCCTCGACCCAGCTGCGGATGCACTCGGCGGCGGCGTGCACGTCGGCCTGCGCGGCGAGGGCGAGGGCGGCCCGGCGCTGCTCCTCGGTGACCTTCAGCTCCTCGCCGGCCGTGAAGAAGGTCGTGAGGAAGCCGTCGAGGAACCCCGACGGGTCGGCTCGAAGCTGGCCCTGCATCCCCTCGACGGTCGCGTCGTCGAGCGCACCGCCGGGGTGCTCGTCGTCCTTCTTGAGGCACGGCGGGATGGCCGCGACGAAGGCGATGCTGTGCAGCCGGTCCTCGCCGTGCGTGCCGACGTAGCGGGCCACCTCACCTCCGCCCATCGAGAAACCGACGAGGGTGACGTCGGTGAGGTCGAGCTCGCGCAGGAGGGCGTCGAGGTCACCGGTCAGGGTGTCGTAGTCGTACCCGGACGCCTCACCGGGCTTCGACGACGCCCCGAACCCGCGCCGGTCGTAGGTGACGACGCGGTACCCGGCGTCCGTGAGGGCCGGGACCTGACCGGCCCACGAGGCACCGCTCAGCGGCCAGCCGTGGATGAGGACGACCGGGCGGCCGTCGCCCCCGTGGTCCTCGTAGTGGATGTCGACCGAGCCGTGGGTCAGGGTGCTCATCACTCACCTCTTCGTGGGGGGCTGCTCCGTCCAGCGTAGGCACGGTGGCACGGCGATGGGGAGCCCGGGCCGTGGAACGACCGACGGCCGCTCAGGTGCCGTCGGGGTCGGGGAGCCAGCGGCTGCGCCAGCGCATCCCGGTCGTGAAGCCGAGCCGGTGGTACATCGCGATCGCGGCGTGGTTGTCGGCGAAGACGCCGAGGGCGCAGGCACCGCGCGCGGCCACGGCACGACGGGTCAGCGTGGCGGTCACCGCGGCCCCGAGGCCCGCGCGCCGGGCCCGCCGGGCGACGGCGATACCGGCGAGGGTCGGGGTGCCCGCCTCGGAGGGCTCGGCTCCGCCGACGGCGAGCAGGGCGCCGGCGCCGTCGCGCACCGCCACCCACTCCTGCCCGGGCCGGGCGAAGGGCTGGCCGTGGGTCCGCGGGCTCTCCGCCACGAGGAACGCCTCCGCCTCCTCCCGGGCGTCGGGGGTCAGCCCGACGACACGGTCCTCGCCGGGGAGGACCGGCGGCGCGGAGGTTGTCACGAGCCAGTCCCAGTCGCCCCCGCGGTCCCCGAGCTCGAGGTGGCGGGCAACGACGTGCTGGTGCTGCCGCGGAGCGCTGAGGTGCCGGGCGCCGCTGTGCCGGAACCAGTCACGGACGGCCGGGTCGGCGAACAGTGCGTCGAGGCCCCCGGCGTCGCCGAGCGCGGCGGCACCCGGGACGCCGTGGTCGGAGCGCCGCGCGAAGACGACCGCCCGACCGGCCGGCCCCGACACCGCGAAGGCGGGCAGCCGCACGCCGCGGCCGACGTCGAGCCGGACGACGACGTGGTCGCCGGAGGCGTCGAGCAGCTCCTCGTAGCGGTCGAGTCGGAGGACGGTCACTCGGTGATCCCGTAGCGGGTGTGCAGCCGGCGCAGCGGCGCGGGCGCCCACCAGTTGCGCCGGCCGAGCACGGCCATCGTCGCCGGGACGAGGAGCATCCGGACGAGGCTGGCGTCGATCGCGATGGCGAGGACGAGCGCGACGCCCATCTGCTTCATGACGAGCAGGTCGCCCGCGGCGAACCCGGCGAACACGATGACCATGAGGAGGGCCGCCGAGGTGATGATCCGGCCGGAGCGCTGGAGGCCGAGGACGACGGCGTCGTGGGTGCTGCGGCCCTGCTCGTGCAGCTCGACGACGCGGGAGAGCAGGAAGACCTCGTAGTCCATCGAGAGCCCGAAGCCGAAGGCCACGACGAGGATCGGGATGGTGTTCTCGACGCCACCGGCCGAGGTGAACCGCAGGACGGACTCGAGGTGGCCCTCCTGGAAGATCCAGACCGTGACCCCGAGGCTCGCGCCGAGCGAGAGGACGTTCATCACGAGCGCCTTGACCGGCACGACGACCGAGCCGGTCATGAGGAAGAGCAGGACGAGCGTCGAGAGGACGACCGCGCCGACCGCCCACGGTGCCCGGTCGGCGACGGCCGCCCGGAAGTCGACGATGCCGGAGGCCTGTCCCACGACCCACGACTCGAACGGCGGACGGTCCGAGCGCAGCGAGTCGACGAGGGCCCGCGCCCCCTCTCCGGTCCCGCTGTCCGCCGTGTGCAGCCCGACGGTGGCGACCCCACGGTCGAGGGCGCGCACGGGGTCGACGGCGGTGACGCCGGGCCGGTCGGCGGCGGTCGCGGCCCAGGCCTCCACCTCGCTCGCCGGGGCCTTCGCGACGACGAGCACCTGGGCCCCGGCCAGCCGCGGGTAGCCGGCCCGCAGGTCCTCGAAGAAGGTCCGCTCGGGCGTGCCCTTCGGCAGCAGCTCGGCGCCGGAGGAGGTGAGGACCATCGACCCGGCCGGTGCCGCGAGCAGCAGGAGGAGGGCGGAGACGACCCCGATGACGAGCCACGGCACCCGGTGGACCGCCTCGGCGAGCCGGGAGAAGACGCCGGTGTCCGACCCGAGCTCGGTGCCGCGCCGCAGCAGCCGGCGCGCGCCGAGCACGCAGAGCGCGGGGACGAGCGAGAGGGCCACGGCGAGGGCCACGACGACGACGGACACCCCGGCCAGCGAGACCGCCCGGATGAAGTCGATGTCGAGGAAGAGCAGGCCGGCGAGCGAGATGGCCACGGTGAGTGCCGAGAACACGACGGTGCGACCGGCGCGGTCCAGCGTCCGTCCGGTGGCCGTCGCGACCTCGTCGCGGGTGGCCTCCGCCGCCGGGCGGCCGGCGAGCAGGGTCCGCATCTCCTCGCGGAACCGGCTGACGACGAGCAGGCCGTAGTCGATGCACAGCCCGAGCGCGAGCACCGTGACGACGTTGACCGCCGTCGCGTCGAGGTCGAGGAGGTGGGAGAAGCCGAGGAGCGATGCGAGCGCCCCGGCGATGGAGGCGACGGCGCCCAGCACCGGGAAGCCGGCGGCGAGGAAGCCGCCGAAGACGACGACCATGACGGCGAAGCTCACCGGGAGCGCGATGCCCTCGCCCCGCTGGCCGTCGACCTTGACCTGGTGCACGATCCGGTCCACGAGGCTGCGCAGCCCACCGCGCTCGGACCCCGTGGCGCCGGTGTCGCGGACGAGCCGGTCGAAGAGCGCGTCGACCCGCGGTGTGGCGGCGTCCTCGTCGGCGGCGGTGGCCCCCGCGTCGAAGGTGACGACCGTCGCGAAGCCGCCGGCCGACACCCGTCCGTCGAGCAGCATGCTCGTCGCGGCGGGACCGCCGGGACCGCCGGGGACGACGAACGGGTTGACGGCCGAGGCGACGTGGTCGACGGCGGTGAGGTCGCGGACGGCCGCGGTGGCCGCCGCGGCCACCGTCGGGGAGCCGAGGTCGACCCCCTCGACGACGAGGGTGTAGGTGCCGAACCCGCTGCCGCCGGCGTCGGCGAGCACCGCACGGCCGGACCGGTTCTCGCCGTCGACGACGATCTCGCCGCTCTGGAGGCGGTCGAAGAGGCTCGTGGTGCCGAACGCTCCCAGCGCCGTGCCGAAGCCGGCGACGACGAAGAGCAGCCAGCCGACGAGGACGGCCCGGGCGTGGGCCGCGACGAAGCGGCCCCACCGCTCCAGCGCCGGCCGGCCGTGTCCCGCGTACCTCGTCACGGCGGCAGGATCCCACGCGTGCCGGACGGTCCGCCGCACGCGCCACGTCGATAGCGTGACCGGCATGCCCGCGACGCGCAGCCGTCCCCCCAAGGTCGCCGACGAGCGCACCCAGCTCCTCGGCTGGTTCGACCTGCAGCGCGGCATCTGCCGGCTCAAGGGCGAGGGGCTGTCCGACGAGCAGGCCCACCGGGTGCTCGTCCCGTCCTCGCCGCTCATGACCGTGGCCGGGATCCTCGGTCACCTCGCCCACTGCGAGGACCTGTGGTTCCGCGAGGTGCTCACCGGCGAGCCCGGGCTGGCCCACGGCTTCGGGTCCGACGAGGACGATGCCGAGTTCCGGGTCGAGGGGATGTCCCTCGCGCACCTCCTCGACGAGTACGAGGCCGCCTGTGCCCGATCGGACGCCGCGATCGCCGCGCGCGACCTCGGCGACACGGGGAGCACCGCCCTGCACCCGGTCGGGGAGGCCTCGCTGCGCTGGATGCTCCACCACATGCTCGAGGAGACCGCCCGGCACGCCGGCCACCTCGACCTGCTCCGCGAGATGCTCGACGGGGAGACCGGCTACTACTGACGTCGGCGCCGTCACCGGCGCTGGATAGCGTGGGGCCGTGAACCAGGACGGGACCGACCTCTTCGGGGCGGCGGCGCGGGACGCGGGCGACGCCCCGGGCGGCTCGGTCGTGCCCCCGCTGGCGGTCCGGATGCGCCCGCGCTCGCTCGAGGAGGTGCGCGGCCAGGCCGACGTGCTGCGCCCCGGCAGCCCGCTGCGCCGGCTCGTCGAGGGCGGCGGGGGAGCGGCCGGCCCGCTCTCGGCCATCCTCTGGGGGCCGCCGGGCACCGGCAAGACGACCCTCGCCCACCTCGTCGCCACCGCCGCCGAGCGCGAGTTCGTCGAGCTGTCGGCCGTCACCGCCGGCGTCAAGGACGTGCGGCAGGTGATGGAGCAGGCGAACCGCACCCGCGACCTCTACGGCCGCCAGACCGTCCTCTTCCTCGACGAGATCCACCGGTTCACCAAGGCCCAGCAGGACGCCCTGCTGCCCGGGGTCGAGAACCGCCAGGTCGTCCTCGTCGCCGCCACCACCGAGAACCCGAGCTTCTCGGTCATCGCGCCGCTGCTCTCCCGCTCGATGCTCGTCACGCTCGTCTCGCTCGACGACGACGAGGTCGCCGACGTCCTCACGAGCGCGGTCGCCGACGAGCGCGGCCTCGCAGGGGCCTACACGCTCGCCGACGACGCGCGAGACCACCTCGTCCGGCTGGCCGGCGGGGACGCCCGGCGCGCGCTCACCTTCCTCGAGGCCGCGGCGGGGGTGGCCGACGACTCCCTCGCACCGGGTGCCGCTCGCCCCGACGTCCTCGAGGTCACCCTCGCGCACACCGAGCAGGCGGTGGCCCACGCCGCCGTGCGCTACGACCGCACCGGCGACCAGCACTACGACGTCGCGTCCGCCCTCATCAAGTCGATGCGCGGCTCGGACGTCGACGCCGCCCTGCACTACCTCGCCCGGATGCTCGAGGCCGGCGAGGACCCCAGGTTCATCGCCCGCCGCATCGTCATCGCCGCGTCCGAGGACGTCGGGATGGCCGACCCGACGGCCCTGCAGACCGCGGTCGCCGCGATGCACGCCGTCGCGCAGATCGGGATGCCCGAGGCCCGGATCATCCTCGCCCAGGCGGTCGTCCACAACGCGCTGGCCCCGAAGTCGAACGCCGCGTACACGGGGGTCAACGAGGCGATCGCCGACGTCCGGGCCGGCAAGGGAGGCGCGGTGCCGCTGCACCTGCGTGGCAGCGGGTACGGCGGGGCGTCCCGCATCGCCGAGGCGTCGGCGAAGGCGGCCGGGCGCGCGAAGGCGCCCGCGTACGTCTACGCGCACGACGAGCCGGACGGCGTCGCCGCCCAGCAGTACCTGCCCGACGACCTGCACGGCGCCACCGACTACTACCGGCCCACGGACCGTGGTTTCGAGGCCCGGCTCCAGGAGCGGTGGCGCTGGCTGCGCGAGCGGCTCGGCCGCGCGTAGACGGCACCGCGCCTACGGTGGGGGGATGGACACCGACGCCATGCTCGCCGCCCACGAGGAGCGTCTCGTCGCCGAGCTCGCCACCCTCACCGCGGCCCCCGCCCAGGGCGAGAACATCTCGTTCGGCAAGCGGGTCGGGGAGGGCACCTCGGTCGCGGTCGACCGGCTCTCGGCCGTGGCCGTCCAGGAGCAGCTCCTCGACGTCCTGGCCCAGGTCCGGCGCGCGCGGCAGCGGGTCACCGAGGGTACCTACGGCACGTGCGAGGTCTGCGGCGAGGAGATCCCCGTGGCCCGGTTGGACGCCCGGCCGTGGGCGGCTCGCTGCGTGCGGCACGCCTGACCTCGGCGGGGCACAACCCGGGCGACCGGCGGCTGCGCGCCCCGGTAGGGTCGGAGCCATGGACGTCACGCTCGGAGGGATCGCGGGACTCGTCGCCGCGCTCGCGTTCGCCTACCTCGTCGTCCGGGTCGCCGGGCTCGTCGGCAAGGCGGGCCGGATCCTCGACGAGGCGCGCGACAGCGTGCGCACGACGACCGAGAACGTCCAGCCCACGCTCAAGAGCCTCACCGACACCGTCGGGCTCACCAACGACCAGCTGACCCGCGTCGACGCGATCACCAGCTCGGTCTCGACGATGACGACGAACGCGTCCGCGCTCACCTCGGTGTTCGCGGCGACCGTCGGCTCCCCGCTCATCAAGGTCGCGGCCTACAGCTACGGCGTGCGCACCGCGGTGCGCACGCCGTAGCT
>JACXUW010000587.1 GCA_014763705.1 Micrococcales bacterium
GACCCGGTCCACGTGCCGGTGGCGGGTGAGGTCGAGAGGGTGGACCCCACCGGGGTCGGCGACGCCTTCCGCGCCGGGTTCCTCGTCGGGCCGTCAGTCGCGGGCGGTGCGCACGTGCGGGGCGATCTCCGCCGCCGCCTCGGCGCCGTAGGCCGCGGTGACCCGGTCGAGGAACCCGCTCCGACCGACCGAGTACTCCTGGGTGCCCACCGTCTCGAGGACGTACGCCGCGAGCACCGAGCCGATCTGCGCGCACCGCTCGTGCGAAAGCCGCCCGGCCAGCCCGACGAGGAACCCGGCGCGGAAGGCGTCGCCGACCCCGGTGGGGTCCACCCTCTCGACCTCACCCGCCACCGGCACGTGGACCGGGTCGGCGCCGCGGGTGCGGATCTCGGCGCCGTCCTTGCCGAGGGTCACGACGCGGGTGGTCACCCGGTCGTCGATCTCCTCCTGGCTCCAGCCGGTCTTGGTCGAGGTGAGGTGCGACTCGTACTCGTTGGTGATGAGGATGTCCGCGCCGTCGACGAGCTTGCGGATGAACGGCCCGTCGGCGAAGGCCAGCTGCTGGGAGGGGTCGGCGACGAAGGGGATGCCCCGCGCCCGGCACTCCTCGGTGTGCCGGAGCATCGCCTCGGGGTCGTCGGCGCCGACGAGGACGAGGTCGAGGTCCCACCGCTCGTGGATCGGACCGAGCTCGATCATCCGGGCCTCGGACATCGCCCCGGAGTAGAACGTCGCGATCTGGGCCATGTCGTCGTCGGTCGTGCAGACGAACCGGGCGGTGTGCTGGGTGTCCGAGACGTGCACGTGGTCGGTGACGACGCCGTGCCGGGTCAGCCAGCTGCGGTAGTCGCCGAAGTCCTCACCGGCGGCGCCGATGAGGAGCGGGCGCGCCCCCAGCACCGCCATCCCGAAGCAGATGTTCCCGGCCACCCCGCCGCGGCGGATCTCCAGCCGGTCGGCGAGGAAGCTGACCGAGATCTTGTCGAGCTGCTCGACGACGAGGGAGTCGGCGAACCTCCCGCGGAAGGTCATGAGGTGGTCGGTGGCGATGGACCCGGCGACGGCGATCTGCACGCGAGCAACCTACCCGGACCCCGGGGACGCGGACGGGCCCGGACCCCCCGAGGAGGTCCGGGCCCGTCCGGGGGCGTCAGCTGAAGCTGTCGCCGCAGGCGCAGGAGCTGCCCGCGTTGGGGTTGTCGATCGTGAAGCCCTGCTTCTCGATGGTGTCGGAGAAGTCGATCGTCGCGCCCTCGAGGTACGGGGCGCTCATCCGGTCGACGACGACCTCGACGCCCTCGAAGTCGCGCACGAGGTCGCCGTCGAGGGTGCGCTCGTCGAAGTAGAGCTGGTAGATGAGGCCGGAGCAGCCGCCCGGCTGGACGCCGACGCGCAGCCGCAGGTCGTCGCGACCCTCCTGCGCGAGCAGGGAGGCGACCTTCGAGGCGGCGACGTCGGTGAGGAGGACGCCGTGCGCGGCGACCTCGGGGGTGGCCTCGGTGGTCTGGAGCTGGTCGCTCATGGTGAGGACTCCTCGGTGCTGTGGGTCTGGGGCGCGTCCGTGGCGGGCGCGTGCTCGGGCCGGTGACCCGGCCTCGTGGGGTGAACCGCGGGGACGGGCCCGGTGTTCCCGGGGTTCCTCCACTGTACGTCGCGGGCCGGACCGTCCGGGCCA
>JACXUW010000125.1 GCA_014763705.1 Micrococcales bacterium
CGTCGTCCACAGGCCCGGGGACGCCGGCGGCCCCGGACCACGAGGGTCCGGGGCCGCCGGGCTCGGCGAGGGCGCTCAGGCCTTGCCGAGGATGCGGTTGAGGTTGGTGCCACACACCGGGCACTGCCCCTTGGCCATGCGCCGTCCGTTCTCGGAGACCACGACCTTCCCCTCGGCCTCGCGCTTCTCCTTGCACTTCACGCAGTAGAACTCGCCCTTGTAGGTCTCGTCAGCCATCGACGTTCTCCTTGTCACCGGCGACGGCCAGCCGCCACCGCAGTGGTGTGCCGCCCCGGGGGCGGTCTGGACCTTCACACAGTAGCCACGCCGGGGCCCGTCGCCCCCTCGACGCGCGGCGCCACGCGGGCGGAGGCGTTCCTGCAGGTCACGTGCGTCACACCGGTCCCAACCGCCTCGTGATCGTAGAGTTGGGGGGTGTCCGCGCGCGACGTCGAGGTCCGCCGCAGCCGGAGGCGCCGCCGCACGGTGAGCGCCTACCGCGACGGCGGACGCACCGTGGTGCTCATCCCGGCCTCGTTCTCGGCCGCCGAGGAGGCCCGCTGGGTGGAGCGGATGCTCGCCCGGCTGGCCCGCGGGGAGAGCCGCCGCCCGGTCGGCGACGAGGCGCTCCAGGCGCGCGCCGCGCGCCTGTCCGAGCGCTACCTCGGCGGGCACGCCCGCCCGCAGAGCGTGCGCTGGGTCTCGACGATGGAGAAGCGCTGGGCGTCGTGCACGCCCTCGGACGGCACGATCCGGGTCTCGGACCGGCTGCAGGACGTGCCGACGCACGTCCTCGACTACGTCCTCCTCCACGAGCTCGCCCACCTGCTCGTCGCCGGCCACGGGACGGCGTTCTGGCGCCTCGTCGCGTCCTACCCGCGGCTGGAGCGGGCGCGGGGCTTCCTCGACGGGCTCGCGCACGCCACGGGCATGCCGCCGTCAGCCGAGCCCGAGGGCGCGCCGGGCCAGCCCGACGAGGGGTGAGAGCTCGGCGCGGGTGCCCTCCGGCAGCGCACGGACCGGCCACCAGCGCACGTCGTGCGACTCGGCGCTGACCCGCGGTTCGGCCCCCTCCGGCGCCAGCGCGGCGTACCGGACGTCGAGGTGCTCGCGACAGTGCCCGAAGTCGCCGACGAGGACGTGCCGGTCGAGCTGCACGGGGTCGGGGAGCGGCTCGAGGTCCGCGAGGCCGGACTCCTCGCGGCCCTCGCGGCGGGCGGCGGCCCACAGCGAGGCGTCGCCCGCCTCGAGGTGGCCGCCGAACTGGAACCACTGCCCGGCCCTGCGGTGGTGGGTCAGGAGCACCCGGTCGCCCGAGGCGTCGAGGACGAGGCACGAGCCGGTGAGGTGCTCCGGCGGCCCCGCCCTGGCCACGGCGTCCGGGTGGGAGGCCAGGTGGGCCAGGTAGCCGCGACGCAGCTCCTCCTGGCGGGCGTCGGGCGCGTCCCAGCCGCCGAGGACGCGGGCGGCGTCGGCGTGCAGGTGGGCGTACGTGCGGGCGACCTCGGCGGCCCGGCTCACCGCTCGCCCTCGCCGCGCAGCAGCGCGTCGAGCTCGGCGTCGAGGTCGTCGGCGGCCGGCCGGGCCGTGCGCTCGACGTAGCCCAGCGGGTCGTCGAGGTCCGCCGCGGACGGCGCGAGGTCCGGGTGGCGCCACGCGGCGTCGCGGGCCGCAGGGCCACCGGAGTCCTCGAGTGCCCGGAAGAGGTTGGCGGCGTCGCGCAGGCGGCGCGGCCGCAGCTCGAGGCCGACGAGGGCGCCGAAGGCCTTCTCGGCGGGTCCGCCCGTGGCGCGGCGCCGGCGGACCGCCTCGCCGAGGGCGTCCGCGGACGGCAGGTGCCCGGCGACGGCGCGCTCGGTGACGACGTCGACCCAGCCCTCGACGAGCGCCAGCAGGGTCTCGAGCCGCCCGAGGGCCGCCTGCTGGGCGGGGGAGTGCTGCGGCGAGAAGAGCTGGCCCTGAAGGGCCTCCTGGACCGCCTGCGGGTCCGAGGGGTCGATCGATCGGACCGCCTCCTCGATGCCGTCGGTGTCGATCGTGATGTCGCCCGCGTAGTCGCGGACCGCGGCGAGCAGGCCGGCGGACAACCACGGCACGTCGGCGAAGAGGCGCACCCGGGCGACCTCCCGGACCGCGAGGTAGAGCCGCGCCTGCGGCTCGTCGACCTCGAGGCCGGCGGCGAGCTCGCGCAGGGCCTGCGGCAGGAGGACGACGTCGGGGGCCGCCACGAGCGGCAGCGAGACCTCGCAGCCGGTGACCACCTCGCCGGCGAGCGTCCCGACGCCCTGGCCGAGCTGCAGGGCGAACATCGAGCCGTGCATGCGGCGCAGCATCGGGCCGGCCTGGTCGAGCATCCCGGCCATGCCCTCGGGCAGGGAGTCCTCGGGGACCTCGCCGAGCTGGCGGGCCATCGTCTCGGACACCGCGTCGGTGACCCCCTCGGCGACCGGCTCGACGAGGTCGGTCCACACCGGCATCGTCGCCTCGACCCACTCGGCGCGGCTCCAGGCGGTGCCGCGCACGGCGGGGGCGGACAGGTCGGTGACGGCGTCGAGCCACAGCCCCGCCACGTGGACGGCCTCGGCCGCGGCGCGCCGGTCGGCGGCGGACGCGAGCGCGTCGCCGGCCGCCGCGACGGTCTTGCGGGCGGTGTCGGTGGCGAGGACGGGGTCGACCGTCGTGTCGCCGGCCGGTGCGGCGAACATCGCCTGCACCTGCCCGACGACCATCTGGAGCATCTGGGGGTCGACCTTGTCCAGGCCCATGCCCCGCACCATCTCGGCGAGCTGCGGGTCGAGCTCGCCGCCCCCGGTGAGGCCACGGAGCACCTGTTCGAGCTCGGGAGGGAGGTCGGGGGTCTCGTCGTCGTCGGCGTGGTCGGTCACGGCCGGTCTCCTGCGGATCGGATGAGAGGATGTCGTTCCTGTCGTACCCAACCACGCTCGCCCGGGAATCGTTCCGGCGGGCGGCCCCGCGAGGAGCCCCATGCCCACCGATGACGCCGCGGTCGCGCTCGTCGCCGTCCGTGACGAGCCGCTGTCCGTCGACGAGGTGCTCGATGCCGTCCGGCACCCGGCGTGCGGTGGCGTCGCCCTCTTCGTCGGGGTCGTCCGCGACCACGACCACGGCGACGCCGTGACCGGGCTCGAGTACTCCGCGCACCCGAGCGCGCTGGAGACGATGAGCGCGGTCTGCGACGAGGTCCTCGCGTCCTCGCAGGCGCTCCGGGTGGCGGCGGTGCACCGCACCGGCACGCTGACCGTCGGCGACCTCGCGGTCGTCGTCGCCGCCGCCGCGCCCCACCGCGGCCAGGCCTTCGACGCCTGCCGCGCGGTCATCGACACCCTCAAGGCCCGCACGCCGATCTGGAAGCACCAGTCCCTCGGCGACGGCTCGACGGAGTGGGTGGGGCTGCCGTGAGCCGCGCCCCCGGGGAGACGGTCCACGACACCGGCACCGTCGGTCCCGTCCCCCGGCCGGCCCCGCCGGGCGGTCGGGCCGCGGCGATCCTGCTCACCGGCATCTTCCTCCTCGTCGTGCTGGCGGCCGGGCTCACCTTCGTCGGCCTGCCGTACGTCGTCCTCTCGCCCGGGCCGGCCACCAACGTCCTCGGCGACGTCGACGGCAAGCCCGTCCTCTCGGTCTCCGGTGCCACGACCTACCCCACCCAGGGCGCCCTCGACTTCACGACGGTCGCCTTCGACGGCGGCCCGGGGCGCACGGTCACCGTCTACGACCTCCTCGAGGCGTGGGTCCGCGACGACGTCGACGTCGCCCCCGAGAGCGACTACTTCCCCGACGACGCCACGGCCGACCAGGTCGAGGCCGAGAACGCGGAGATGATGACCGAGTCGCAGACGGTGGCCGCCGCGACCGCCCTGCGCGCCCTCGGGAAGACCGTCAAGACCCACGTGACCATCGCCGACGTCCCGGCCGGGAGCCCGTCGACCGGCATCGTCGAGAAGGGCGACGTGCTCGTGAGCGTCGACGGCGTCGCCGCCACCGACACCGACGCCGTCCGCCAGGCCATCCGCACGCATCGTCCGGGCGACGAGGTGCCCCTCGTCGTCGAGCGGTCCGGCACCCGGAAGACGGTGACCGTGAGGACCGGTGACGCCGACGGCACCGCCTACATCGGGGTGCTCCTGCGCACCGACTACGACCTGCCGGTCACCGTGACCCTCAACACCGGGCGCGTCGGCGGTCCGTCGGCCGGGCTGATGTTCACCCTCGCGATCTACGACGCGCTGACGCCCGGCTCGCTGACCGGCGGTCAGCGGATCGCCGGTACCGGCACCATCGAGGACGGTGGGACGGTCGGCCCGATCAGCGGCATCCGCCAGAAGATGGTCGGTGCGCACCGGGCCGGGGCGCGCTGGTTCCTCTCCCCGGCGCAGGACTGCGCCGACGCCGTCGGCCACGTCCCCGAGGGGATGACGCTGCTCAAGGTGACCACGTTCGACGACGCGCGCACCGCCGTGCAGGGCATCGCGAAGGGCGACACCGCAGGCCTGCCGCGCTGCGGCTGAACCGAACCCGTCAGTCGAAGGTCGCCCGGAGGGCGTGCACGAGGCCGGGCGCGATGTCGTCGCCGAGCGCGACCTCGTCGTCGCTGTCGTGCGCTCGCTGGCGCAGGAGGCAGCGGGCGGCGCCGTCGCGGGTGACGGCGACGAGGAGGCGCACGTCGGCGCGGTCGGGGTGCTCGGCGACCGCCCGCACCGCGGCCTCGGGGTCCTCGGGCAGGTCGCGCTCGGCCGCCGGCGGGAGGACGACGCGTTCGACGGCGACCGCGCAGCCGGCGACCTCGTCGGGCCAGGCGATCCGGGCCAGCAGGTCCTCGAGGCCGTCGGCGTCCGGCAGCTCGTCCTGCTCGACGGCGGAGAGCGCACCCGCGACCCGGTCGTGCGTCGCGAGCCCGTCGGCGAGCTGCGGCTCGCGGCCGACGAGCTCCGCGGTCGGGACGAGGGCGAAGAGCCGTACCGGTTGGTCCCACCCGGTGCGGGCGACGTGCCGCTCGGTGTCGAGGGCGGCGAGGGTCAGGGGGTCGGTGACGGGCTGGCGGTCGTGGCTCACGGGTCCATCGTGCCCGACCGAACTCCGGGCGCTGCTCGTGCGTTGGGGTCTGCGAGGTAGGTTGACCACCACTGGTGCAGGACGACCCCGGCACACGGGACGAGGAGAGCTGTGAGTCGCTCGGACTGGTTCGACGGACGCGACGGAGCCGACGGGCCCGACGAGGGCGCCGGACGCCCCGAGGGGCCCCGGCCGGGCCGGCTGCGCCGCCGCGGGCCCCTGCTCCCCACGCTGCTCGTCCTCATCGCGCTCGCCGTCCTCGGGGGCATCGCCGCCGACGTCCTCACCGACGTGTGGTGGTACCAGTCGGTCGGCTACAGCGGCGTGTTCGTCACCGAGTTGCTGAGCAAGGCGGGCATCTTCGTCGTCGCCGCCCTCGTCACCGGCGGCGCGGTCGCCGTCTCCCTCGCCGTGGCGTACCGCACCCGGCCGCTCTACGTCCCGGTCACCCCGGCGCAGCAGGTGCTCGAGCAGTACCGCCAGGCGATCGAGCCGCTGCGCCGGCTCGCCATCATCGTCGTCCCGGTCGTCCTCGGTCTGCTCGCGGGCTCGGGGTCGATGGGCTCGTGGCGCACGTTCCTGCTGTGGGCCAACCGCCAGCCGTTCGGCACCAAGGACCCCCAGTTCGGCCTCGACGTCGGCTTCTTCGTCTTCACCCTCCCGTGGCTGCGCTTCGTCGTCAGCTTCGTCACCGTCGTCCTCGTCCTCGCCTTCATCGCCGGTGCCTTCACCCACTACGTCTACGGCGGGCTCCAGCTGCCCGGGCGCGGTCCCTCGACCCGCGCCGCGTACGTGCACCTCGGGGTCCTCGGTGCGCTCATCGCGCTGACCCGCGCGGCGTCCTACTGGCTCGACCGCTACTCGCTCTCGACCCAGAAGGGCTCGCTGCTCACCGGCATCACCTACACCGACGCCAACGCGGTGCTGCCGACGAAGGCGATCCTCGCGGTCGCGGCGGTGATGTGTGCGGCCTTCTTCCTCGCGGCGATCTGGAACCGCAGCTGGCGGCTGCCGATCATCGGGGTCGGCCTGCTCGTCGTCACGGCCATCGTCGCGGGGGCGATCTACCCGGCCCTCATCCAGTCGCTCAAGGTGGGCCCGTCCGCCCGCTCGCTCGAGGCGACGTACATCCAGCGCAACATCGCGGCGACGAACTCCGCGTTCGGCCTCGACCGCGTGGAGCGCATCCAGAACACGGTGCCCGAGCAGGCGCCGAGCCAGGCCAGCCTCCGCGCGGACGCCGAGTCCATCCCCGGCGTGCGGGTCATCGACCCCAACGTCGTCGCCCCGACCTTCCGCCAGCTCGAGGGCGAGCGCGACTTCTACGCCTTCCCCGACACCCTGGACGTCGACCGGTACACGATCGACGGGAAGGTCAACGACGCCGTCGTCGCGGTCCGCGAGATGAACCTCGCCGGACTGCCGGACGGCCAGCGCAACTGGCTCAACGACCACACCGTGTACACGCACGGCTACGGCTTCTACGCCGCCTACGGCAACCAGCGCACGCCCGAGGGCGACCCGGTGTTCTTCGAGGGCGGCGGGCGCAACAGCCTCGGCGACTACGAGCCGCGGGTGTACTTCGGCGAGCTGTCGCCCCAGTACTCGGTCGTCGGTGCCCCGACGGGCAGCCAGCCCAAGGAGTACGACCGCCCCGGCAGCACCGAGGGCTCGTCGGTCAAGAACACCTACACCGGTGGCGGTGGCGTCCCGATCGGCTCCACCTTCCGCCGGCTCGCCTACGCCGTGAAGTACCGGGAGGCGAACTTCCTCCTCTCCGACGCCGTCAACGGCCAGTCGCGCCTGCTCGACCACCGCACGCCGAAGGAGCGCGTCGAGCGGGTCGCGCCGTGGCTCCAGCTCGACGGGAACGTCTACCCCGCCGTGGTCGGTGGGCGCCTGCAGTGGATCGTCGACGGGTTCACGACCTCGTCGGCGTACCCCAACAGCCGCCTCGTCGACCTCGCCGACGCGACGACCGACTCGGTCGCCCAGCGCTCGGCCGTCGTCCAGGTCCGCTCCGGCGAGGCCAACTACGTCCGCAACGCCGTCAAGGCGACCGTCGACGCCTACGACGGCTCGGTCAAGCTCTACGGCTGGGACACCGCGGACCCCATCCTCAAGGCGTGGGAGCAGGCCTTCCCCGGGTCGGTGCGCGACATCTCCGAGATCTCCGGCGACCTCATGTCGCACATCCGCTACCCGCAGGACCTCGTGAAGATCCAGCGCGACCTGCTCAACGAGTACCACGTCACCCGCGCCGACGACTTCTTCACCGGCAACGACAGGTGGCGGGTGCCGCGGGACCCCTCGGTCTCGACCCAGGACATCCCGGTCGTCTTCCAGTCCATCGCCCTGCCGGGCGAGGACCGCGCCTCGTTCTCGATCACCTCCCCGTTCGTCCCCGCGAGCAACACCGAGGGAGGCCGGGAGATCCTGCGTGGCCTGCTCGCGGTGGACGCCGACGCGGGGTCGTCCGCGGGGAAGCCGGCGCCGAACTTCGGCAAGCTCCGGCTCGTCGAGTACTCCTCGAACCAGGCGCCGTCGGGCCCCGGCCAGGTGGTCAACCAGATCAAGAACTCGAACGTGCGCTCGCAGAACCCCGCCGAGCAGCTCGGGCTGGCGCAGTACATCACCAACAACTCCAGCGGCGGCAAGCAGCTGGACTACGGCAACCTGCTCACCTTCCCGCTGCAGGGTCGCACCTTCTACGTGCAGCCGATCTACGTCCAGGCCTCGGAGGGCTCGGGCTCGTTCCCGCAGAACAAGATCACGGTCGCCGTCTACGGCACGAACGTCGCCTGGGGCGACACCCTCGAGCAGGCGATCACCGGGCTGTTCGGCGAGAGCCAGGGCGGGGACGGCGGGCAGACGCCGGACCAGCCCACGCCCGAGACGACCGTGGCCCAGCAGCTCGCGGCCGCCATCGCGGAGATCCAGACCGCCTACACCGACGGCCAGGAGGCGCTGAGCAAGAGCGACTTCGCGGCGTACGGCGAGGCGCAGAAGCGGCTGTCGGCCGCCATCGCCAAGGCGGACGCGCTCGCCGCGCAGCTGGGGACCACGGTCGCCACCCCGGGCGCGACGCCGTCGCCGAGCCCGTCACCGTCCGCGACGGCGAGCTCCGGGTAGCCGATTTGTGGTCTCCGCCCGCCGTCGCGTAACCTCGTGGACATACCGAGCGCGTTCTCCGGAGCGCGACTCACCACGACGCGGGGTGGAGCAGCTCGGTAGCTCGCCGGGCTCATAACCCGGAGGTCGCAGGTTCAAATCCTGCCCCCGCTACCAGAACGAGAAGGGCCCCGACCGGCGACAGCCGGTCGGGGCCCTTCTCGTGGTCGGGATGCCGGGAGCCGGAGCGGGCGACGAGGAACGAGTCGCCGGCGACGGCGGCGTCCTGCCCCCGCGCGTCCGCCGCGCGGCGTCCTGCCCCCCGCGCGCCCGCCGCGCGGCGTCCTGCCC
>JACXUW010000126.1 GCA_014763705.1 Micrococcales bacterium
GGCGTGCTGGTCGCCCATGACGAGGTCTCCTCGGGGGTCACGGTCGGGGTCCCGAACACGGTCGACGCTAGGAGGGGCCACCACCGGACGGGCGCCGGAGGCGGGTAAAACCTTCGTCAGGAGTCGGAAGGCGCAGGTCAGGCCGGCAGCAGCCGGGCCACCAGGCGCCAGCCCAGGAGGAACGCCGCGAGGACGGTCGTCGCGACGACCACGAAGGAGACGGCGACGCCCTGGGCCGCCAGCGCCCGCAGGGCCATCCCGACGGCGACCGTCGCGACGACGACGACCGCGCCCCAGGCGAGGCTGCGCGGGCCGGAGTCGAGGACGACGCTCGCGAGCAGCCAGCCCGTGGCGGTGCCGACGAGGAAGGGGAGGGCGGTCCGCAGCACGCCCGTGACGTCGAGGCCCTCGGCGTGCGAGCGCCGGCCGACCGCGGCGAAGACGAGGACGAGGAGGACGTCGAGGAGCGCCGGCAGCAGCCGGCTCACCCGCGCACCCCGTCGAAGAGCGACCGCTGCCGGGGTGGCGCGTGCATCGGGTCGACGCCGTCGAAGAGGCTCGAGACGGACTCGCCCTCGTGGATGCGCTTGATGGCCTCGGCGAACAGCCCTGCGACGGAACGGATCCGCAGCTGTGGCCAGTCCGGGGGAGCCGGCACGGTGTCGGTGGTGACGACCTCGCGGATCATCGGGTGGTTCGAGAGCCGCTCGACCGCCCGGCCGGCGAACAGCCCGTGCGTGCAGGCGACCGACGCCTCGGTGACCCCGCGCTCGGCGAGCCGGTCCATCAGCTCGACGATGCTCCCGCCGGTGGCGATCTCGTCGTCGAGGACGATGGCCCGCTTGCCGACGACGTCGCCGACGATCGAGTCGATGACCACGCTGTCGTCGCCGAGGCGCCGCTTGGAGCCGGCGGCCACCGGGAGGCCGAGCAGCCGGGAGAACTGGGTGGCGTCCTTGGCGTTGCCGAGGTCGGGGGAGACGACCACGGTGTCCTCGAGGTCCTGGCCCCGGAAGTGGTCGGCCAGCACCCCGAGCGCGGTGAGGTGGTCGACGGGCACCGAGAAGAAGCCGTGCACCTGCGGCGCGTGGAGGTTCATCGTGATGACGCGGTCGACCCCGGCGGTGGAGATGAGGTCGGCGACGAGCCGCCCGCCGAGCGAGATGCGCGAGGCGTCCTTCTTGTCCGACCGCGCGTACGCGTAGTGCGGGATGACGGCCGTCACCATCGCGGCCGAGGCGCCACGGGCCGCGTCGACCATGAGGAGCAGCTCCATGAGCGAGTCCTGGGTCGGCGGCACGAGCGGCTGGACGATGTAGACGTCGCGCTGGCGGCAGTTCGCGAGCAGCTGGGCCTGGAGGCAGTCGTTGCTGAACCGGGCCGTCACCGACTCGGACAGCGGGACACCGAGGGCGTCGCAGATGCGGTGCGCGAGGTCGCGGTGCGCCGAACCGGAGAAGACGACGATCTCGCGCATGGCGTCAGCGTATCGGCCGCGCCAGGGCCGACGAGATCTCGGTGACGAGCTCCGCACGCTGCATCCGCCCGACCGGTGTGGCGAACGGGAACGACGCGAACCCGTGGGGCACGCGGGGGTAGTTGGTCAGCCGGGTCCGGACCCCGGCTGCCTCGAGCGCCGCGGCGTAACGGATGCCGTCGTCGCGGATGGGGTCGAGGTCGGCGGTCTGCACCAGGGCCGGCGGCAGGCCCTCGAGCGAGCCCCACAGCGGGGAGACGAGCGGGTCGCGCGGGTCACCGCCGGGCGGCAGGTAGTGGTCGCGGAAGGCGTCGACGGCCGGCCGGTCGAGGATCGCGGCCCGGGCGTGCTCGGCGAGCGAGGGCGAGGCCATCGTCAGGTCGGTGGCCGGGTAGAGCAGCGCCTGGTGGCGCAGGTTGGTCATCCCGGCGTCGCGCATCACCTGGGCGACGACCGCGGCGAGGTTGCCGCCCGCGGAGTCGCCCGCGACCGCCATCCGCGAGGTGTCCGCCCGCAGCTCGTCACCGTTGGCGGCCACCCACGTCGTCGCGTCGACGCAGTCGAGGGCCGCGACGGGGGCGCGGTGCTCGGGCGCCATCCGGTAGTCCACCGAGACGACGACGGCACCCACCCCGGCGGCGATCGCGGTGCAGATCGGGTCGTGGTCGAGGACGTTGCCCCACACCCAGCCGCCCCCGTGGAACCACATGACCACCGGGACGTCGGTGCGCGAGTCCCGCAGCGCCCGCGGCCGGTAGAGGCGCAGCGGGATCTCGTGGTCGTCGCGCGCCGGTGCGGTGCCGTAGGTGATGCCCACCGAGGGGTCCGGACGTCCGCAGACGGCCCCGTGCAGCGGCGTCCGGGGGAGCGAGGCCGCCCGAGCCCGCTGGATCGCGTCGATGTCGGCCGACTCGACGCGGGTGCGGGAGAGGTCCGCGACGACCGCGACGAGGGTGGTCAGCGGGGACATCCCGCGGTAGCTGCGCACGTGGCTCAGTATGGTCGGAGCATGACCGTGCGCCGGGTGATGGGGATCGAGACCGAGTACGGGATCGTCGTCCCCGGTGACCCGCAGGCCAACCCGATGGTCGCGTCCGGCGACGTCGTCACGGCGTACGCCGCCTCGCGCGGCATCCGGCCGGCCAGGGCCAGCTGGGACTACGCCGACGAGGCGCCGCTGCGCGACGCCCGCGGGTTCGACATGGGGCGCGGCCAGGCCCACCCGAGCCAGCTCACCGACGTCGAGGACCCGACCCTCGCCAACGTCGTGCTGACCAACGGCGCCCGCCTCTACGTCGACCACGCCCACCCGGAGTACAGCTCGCCCGAGGTGACCACCCCGCGCGCCGCCGTGGCCTGGGACCGCGCCGGCGAGCTCGTGATGCGCGAGGCGGTGGCCCGGCTGGCGACCGTGCCGCCCGGCGTCAACCTCTACAAGAACAACACCGACGGCAAGGGGGCCTCCTACGGCACCCACGAGAACTACCTGATGTCACGGGCCACCCCGTTCGCCGCGGTGGTCAAGCACCTCACCCCGTTCTTCGTGGCCCGCCAGGTGATGTGCGGCAGCGGGCGGGTCGGCATCGGCGTCGACTCGCGCACCCCCGGCTACCAGATCGCCCAGCGCAGCGACTTCTTCGAGGTCGAGGTCGGCCTGGAGACCACGCTCAAGCGGCCGATCATCAACACCCGCGACGAGCCGCACGCCGTCGCCGACCGCTACCGCCGGCTGCACGTCATCCTCGGCGACGCGAACCACGCCGACGTCGCCAACCTCCTGAAGATGGGCACGACCTCGCTCGTGCTCGCGATGATCGAGGCCGACGCGGTCGGTCCGGACCTGACCGTGCGGCGGCCGGTCGCCACCCTCCACGAGGTCTCGCACGACCCGGGCCTCGAGACCAAGCTCGAGCTCGCCGACGGCCGCCGGATGACCGCGGTCGAGCTGCTGTGGGAGTACCACGACCGGGCGGCGCGGTTCGTCGACGAGCGCTCCGGGGGCGAGCCGGACGCCGACACGGCCGAGGTCCTGCACTGGTGGTCCACGGTCCTCGACCGGCTCGGCCGCGACCCGATGGAGGCCCGCCGCGAGGTCGACTGGGTCGCGAAGCTCGCGGTCCTCGAGGGCTACCGCGAGCGGGACGGCATGGGGTGGGGCGACCCGCGCCTCAAGGCCGTCGACCTCCAGTGGTCCGACGTCCGGGCCGACCGGGGCCTGGCCCACCGGCTCGTCGCGACCGGCCGGCTCGAGGTGCTGGTCGACGAGGCCGAGGTGCTGCGCGCGGTGACCGAGCCGCCGGCTGACACCCGTGCCTGGTTCCGCGGCACCTGCCTGTCGCGCTTCCCCGACGACGTCGTCGCAGCGTCCTGGGACTCGGTGATCTTCGACGTCGCGGGGCAGCGGATGCTCCAGCGGGTGCCGATGCTCGAACCGTTGCGCGGCACCGAGGCCGGGGTCGGCGACATCGTCCGGTCGGCCACGGACGCCGCGTCGTTGCTGCGGGCCCTCGCGACCGCCGACGAGGACCGCCAGGTCTCCGACTAGGCTCGGGTGCACGACCACGACCCAGGAGGGTGACCATGGCCGGTCAGGAGCAGATCAAGCCGCAGCGCCGCGACGGCGGACCCGACGACGCCGACGCGCCGGAGCCCGCGGCCGCCGCCCCCGCCGCCCAGGTGAGCGAGATCGACGACATCCTCGACGAGATCGACGGGGTGCTCGAGTCCAACGCGGAGGAGTTCGTCCGGGGGTTCGTCCAGAAGGGTGGCCAGTGAGCGCCGGAGCCGACTCCGGACGCCTCCCCGCGGCCTACACCGTGCCGGGGTCGTCCTCGTTCACCGAGTTCCTCTCCGCGCACGCCCCGGCGCTGCTGCCCTCGCGGCGCCCGCTGCCGCCCGGTGCCGCGCTCGACGTCCCCCACGGCACGACCATCGTCTCGGTGACCTTCGACGGCGGCGTCGTCATGGCCGGTGACCGCCGCGCGACGATGGGCAACATCATCGCCAATCGCGACATGGAGAAGGTCTTCGCCACCGACGAGTTCAGCCTCGTGGGCATCGCGGGCACGGCCGGCCTCGCCATCGAGCTGGTCCGGCTCTTCCAGGTCGAGCTCGAGCACTACGAGAAGATCGAGGGCACGCTGATGTCCCTCGAGGGCAAGGCCAACCGGCTCGCGTCGATGATCCGGGGCAACCTCGGGATGGCGATGCAGGGGCTGTCGGTCGTGCCGGTCTTCGCCGGCTACGACCTCGAGGAGTCCCGCGGCCGGATCTTCTCCTACGACGTCACGGGCGGCTGCTACGAGGAGCACGACCACCACAGCGTCGGCTCCGGCTCGCTCTTCGCCCGCGGGGCCCTCAAGAAGCTCTTCCGCCGCGGACTGGATGCCGCCGGGGCGGCTCGCGTCGCCGTCGAGGCGCTCTACGACGCCGCCGACGACGACTCCGCCACCGGCGGACCCGACGTCGGGCGCCGCATCTGGCCGACCGTCGGGGTCGTCGACGCCGAGGGGGCGCGGTTCGTCCCCGAGGACGACCTCGCCCCGGTGGTCGACGCCATCATCTCCGAGCGCGCGGAGGGGGCCCGATGACCGCCGGCATGCCGTTCTACGTCTCGCCCGAGCAGCTGATGAAGGACCGGGCGGACTTCGCGCGCAAGGGGATCGCCCGCGGCCGCTCGGTCGTCGTGCTGCAGTACGACGGCGGCATCGCGTTCGTCGCGGAGAACCCGAGCCGGGCGCTGCACAAGGTCTCCGAGATCTACGACCGGATCGCCTTCGCCGCCGTCGGCAAGTACAACGAGTTCGAGAACCTCCGGGTCGCGGGCGTGCGCTACGCCGACCTGCGCGGCTACTCCTACGACCGCTCCGACGTCACGGCCCGGGGCCTGGCCAATGCCTACGCGCAGACCCTCGGCACGGTCTTCACGCAGGAGTCCAAGCCGTACGAGGTCGAGATCGTCGTGGCCGAGGTCGGGGCGACGCCCGAGGGCGACCAGGTCTACCGGCTCACCTACGACGGCTCGGTCGCCGACGAGCACGGCTTCGTCGCGATGGGTGGGGGAGCGGAGCAGATCGAGGCCGGCCTGAAGGAGGCGTGGCGCCCCGGCCTGCACCTCGGTGAGGCGCTGGCCCTCGCCGTCGGGCTGCTCGGCACCGACCCCGCGGGCGGGGAGACCCGCACGCTCGCGCCGGAGCAGCTCGAGGTGGCGGTCCTCGACCGGCACCGGCCACGCCGGCGGTTCCGCCGCGTCCAGGGCGACCTCCTCGCACGGCTGCTCAGCTCGGACGACCCGACGGCGGACGTGCCCGCCGGCGACGACGACGGCGGCGGTTCGGCCGGCAACGCGACGACCAACCCGCAGACCCAGCGCCCGGAGCAGGACGGCGGCGGCACCGCGTGAGCACCCGGGGGACGCGACGCATCTTCGGCATCGAGAACGAGTACGGCATCACGTGCTCGACGGCCGGCCAGCGGACCCTCACCCCCGACGAGGTCGCCCGCTACCTCTTCCGCAAGGTGGTGGCCTGGGGCCGCTCGAGCAACGTCTTCCTCACGAACGGCTCGCGGCTCTACCTCGACGTCGGCTCCCACCCGGAGTACGCGACGGCCGAGTGCGACTCGGTCCGGCAGGTCGTCACCCACGACCGCGCGGGGGAGCGGATCATCGAGGGGCTCGTCGCCGACGCCCAGCAGCGGCTGCGCGAGGACGGCGTCGCGGGCGACATCTACGTCTTCAAGAACAACACCGACTCCGCCGGCAACTCGTACGGCTGCCACGAGAACTACCTCGTGACCCGCGCCGGCGAGTTCCAGGTGCTCTCCGAGACGCTGCTGCCGTTCCTCATCAGCCGCCAGCTCACGTGCGGCGCCGGCAAGGTCGTCACGACGAGCAAGGGGGCCTCGTTCGCGCTGAGCCAGCGGGCCGACCACATCTGGGAGGGCGTGTCCTCGGCCACCACCCGGAGCCGGCCGATCATCAACACCCGCGACGAGCCCCACGCCGATGCCGAGCACTACCGCCGGCTGCACGTCATCGTCGGGGACTCGAACATGGCCGAGCCGACGACGATGCTCAAGATCGGCTCCGCCGACCTCGTCCTGCGGATGGTCGAGTCCGGGGTGGTCATGCGCGACCTCACCCTCGAGAACCCGATCCGGGCGATCCGGGAGATCTCGCACGACCTCACCGGGCGGCGCACCGTCCGCCTCGCCAACGGCCGCGAGCTCTCCGCCCTCGACCTGCAGCGCGAGTACCACGCCAAGGCCGCCGAGTTCGTCGCCCGCGAGGGCGCGACCGACCCCCTCCACGAGCGCGTCCTCGACCTCTGGGACCGCACCCTGACGGCCGTCGAGACCGACGACCTCGGCCTGGTCGGCCGCGAGATCGACTGGGTGGTCAAGTACCGGCTGCTCGACGAGTACGCGACGCGGCACGGCCTCGACCTCGAGCACCCGCGGATGGCCCAGATCGACCTCGCGTACCACGACATCGACCGTGGCCGGGGCCTGTTCTACCTGCTCCAGAAGCGGGGGAGGGTCGAGCGGGTCGTCTCCGACCCCGAGGTGTTCGAGGCGAAGGTCCGCCCGCCGCAGACCACCCGGGCCAAGCTGCGCGGGGACTTCATCCGGGCCGCCCAGGCCCACCGCCGCGACTTCACCGTCGACTGGGTGCACCTCAAGCTCAACGACCAGGCCCAGCGCACGGTCCTGTGCAAGGACCCGTTCCTCGCCGAGGACGCCCGGGTCGAGCGCCTCATCGAGGGCATGACGGCCTGAGGTCGCAGCCCGCTCCCAGCGGGCGATGCGGGAGTTCACACGGTCCGCGGTTATCGTGGACAGCCGTTCGCGCCGCTCTCGCGCGGCGTCCCCGTTCCCGAAGGTGTCCCAGACCGTGACCCGACGTCTCACGACCATGTTGTCCGCCGCCACCCTGGCCGGAGCCCTCGTCCTCACCGGCTGCGGCGAGGAGAAGGCCGCCACGCCCTCGAGCTCGCTGAGCGCCGTCCAGGTCACCGGTGCCGCCGAGAAGGAGCCGACGGTGAAGGTCGACGCGCCGGTCAAGGTGACCCGCACCGAGTCGAAGGTGCTCTCCGAGGGCACCGGCGCCGCCATCGCCAAGGACGACCTCGTCACCCTCCAGGCGGTCCTCGTCAACGGCAAGGACGGCAAGGTCGCGACGAGCACGTGGAAGACCGGCACGGTCGGTCTCGACCTCGGCGCCAAGGACCTCTTCGCCTCGTTCAAGAGCCAGATCCCCGGCAAGAAGGTGGGCTCGCGGATCGTCATCGCCTCGACGCCGGCCGACGCCTACGGCGACACCGGCAACCAGAGCCTCGGCATCGCCAAGGACGACCCGGTGGTCTTCGTCCTCGACCTCGTCGGGGCGAGCAAGGTCCTCAAGGAAGCCCAGGGCAGCGCGGTGCCGCCCAAGGCCGGCCTCCCGACCGTGACGATGAACGCGGGCAAGCCCGCGACGATCACGGTGCCCAAGGGCGCCAAGGCGCCGACGAAGACCGTCGTCCAGCCACTCGTCGCCGGTACCGGCCCCAAGGTGGCCAAGGGGCAGACCGTCCGCGTCTCCTACACCGGTGCTCTGTGGCGCAACGGCGAGGTCTTCGACTCCAGCGCCAGCCACCCGGACCAGCCGTACTTCGAGTTCCCGATCGGTCAGGGCCAGGTCATCAAGGGCTGGGACACCGGCCTCGTCGGCCAGCCGGTCGGCAGCCGCGTGCTGCTCGTCATCCCGCCGGCCGACGGCTACGGCGCCCAGGGCAGCGGCGACAAGATCAAGGGCACCGACACCCTCGTCTTCGTCGTCGACATCCTCGCCGCGTACTGACCGGTCCGCCCGACCCTCCGCCCGCAGCACCCCACCCACCGACCCCGAGAGGTACCCGCATGAGCGAGCCCACCAAGCCCGAGATCGACTTCCCCGGCGACGAGGCCCCGACCGAGCTGGTCGTCGAGGACATCACCGTCGGCGAGGGTGCCGAGGCCACCCCGGGCAGCACCGTCTCCGCCCACTACGTCGGCGTCGCCCACTCCACCGGCGA
>JACXUW010000127.1 GCA_014763705.1 Micrococcales bacterium
CCCCCCCACTGCGACGTCGGGCTCGGGGGTCGACGTCGACTGCACGCCGCCGACCCTAACGGCGGCGGTTACCCCGCGGGGGCTTGCGTGTGAACGAGTTCCGTCCCCCGATGGAACAGCGGGAATCGGACACACCTGCAGGTCGTGGGCACGCACGAGGGGCCCGGACCGTGGTGGTCCGGGCCCCTCGTGGCGAGCCGGTGCGCCGGGCGGCGCGGTGGCTCAGTTGCCGGTGAGCTTCTCGCGGAGCGCGGCGAGGGCCTCGTCGGAGGCCAGCGTGCCCTCGGACGCCGGAGCGGCCGGGCGGGCCGACGGGCTCTCGTCGGCGCTCTCCGAGGAGTACGACGTGGCGGCGGACTCGCCCGCGGCCTCGGCGTCGGCCTTGACCGCGGCCTCGACCTGGGCGCGGTGCGCCTCCCAGCGCGCGTGCGCCTCGGCGTACTGCTTCTCCCAGGCCTCGCGCTGGGTCTCGAAGCCCTCGAGCCACTCCTGGGTCTCCGGGTCGAAGCCCTCGGGGTACTTGTAGTTGCCGTTCTCGTCGTACTCCGCGGCCATGCCGTAGAGGGTCGGGTCGAACTCGACCTGGTTGGCGCCGTCCTCGTTGGCCTGCTTGAGGCTCAGCGAGATGCGGCGACGCTCGAGGTCGATGTCGATGACCTTGACGAAGATCTCCTGGCCGACCTGCACGACCTGCTCGGGCAGCTCGACGTGGCGCTCGGCGAGCTCGGAGATGTGGACCAGGCCCTCGATGCCGTCGTCGACGCGGACGAACGCACCGAACGGGACGAGCTTGGTGACCTTGCCCGGGACGACCTGGCCGATCGCGTGGGTCCGGGCGAAGTGCTGCCACGGGTCCTCCTGGGTCGCCTTGAGCGACAGGGAGACACGCTCGCGGTCCATGTCGACGTCGAGCACCTCGACGGTGACCTCGTCGCCGACCTCGACGACCTCGGACGGGTGGTCGATGTGCTTCCAGGACAGCTCGGAGACGTGGACGAGGCCGTCGACCCCGCCGAGGTCGACGAACGCACCGAAGTTGACGATCGAGGACACGACACCCGTGCGGACCTGGCCCTTGCCGAGCTCCTTGAGGAAGGTCGTGCGGACCTCGGACTGGGTCTGCTCGAGCCAGGCACGGCGCGACAGGACCACGTTGTTGCGGTTCTTGTCGAGCTCGATGATCTTGGCCTCGATCTCCTTGCCGACGTACGGCTGGAGGTCGCGGACGCGGCGCATCTCCACGAGGGAGGCCGGGAGGAAGCCGCGCAGGCCGATGTCGAGGATGAGGCCGCCCTTGACGACCTCGATGACGGTGCCGGTGACGACGCCGTCCTCCTCCTTGATCTTCTCGATCGTGCCCCAGGCGCGCTCGTACTGGGCGCGCTTCTTGGACAGGATCAGCCGACCCTCCTTGTCCTCCTTCTGGAGGACCAGGGCCTCGACCTCGTCGCCCACGGCGACGACCTCGTTGGGGTCGACGTCGTGCTTGATGGACAGCTCGCGCGAGGGGATGACGCCCTCGGTCTTGTAGCCGATGTCGAGGAGGACCTCGTCGCGGTCCACCTTGACGATGCGACCCTCGACGATGTCGCCGTCGTTGAAGTGCTTGATCGTCGCGTCGATCGCGGCGAGGAGGTCTTCCTCGGTGCCGATGTCGTTGATGGCAACCTGAGGGGCGGTCGTGTCGACCGTGCTGGCAGTCATGTAGTAGGAACTCCGATGTGGACAGATGGACTCGGTGGGATGGTTCGCGCGCACGCGTGACCCACGACGGGCACACGAGTGCTCGCTCAGCCTACTCGGGTCGGCGGGTGCCGGGCAAAACGCCCGGGCCGGGGGTCCGGCCGTGACGGCGGGGGTCGGCCGGCGCGGGGCCGACGACGCAGAGACCCGCGCGGCCAACCGCTCGTGGTGGGACGGCGAGGCGGACGACTACCACGCCGAGCACGGCGCGTTCCTCGGCGACGCCGGCTTCGTCTGGGGGCCGGAGGGCTGGACCGAGGCCGAGCTCGACCTCCTCGGCGTGCGCGACGGGATGACCGTGCTCGAGATCGGCGCCGGCGGCGCGCAGTGCTCGCGCTGGCTGGCCGGCGCCCACGACGTGCGGGTCGTCGCGAGCGACCTCTCCGCGGGGATGCTGCGCACCGCCCGCCGCCTCGACGCCTCGGCCGGCGGTGCGGCGTTGCCGTTGCTGCAGTGCGACGGCACGGCGCTCCCCCTGGCCGACGCCTCGGTCGACCGGGTCTTCACCGCCTACGGCGTCGTGCCGTTCGTGGCCGACAGCGGCGCGGTCCTGCGCGAGGCGGCCCGCGTGCTGCGTCCGGGGGGCCGGTTCGTCTTCTCCACCTCGCACCCGGTGCGCTGGGCGTTCCCGGACGTGCCCGGGCCGGCCGGGCTCACCGTGTCGCAGTCGTACTTCGACCGCACGCCCTACGTCGAGACCGAGGCCGGGGTCGCGACGTACGTCGAGCACCACCGCACCCTCGGCGACCTGGTCCACCAGGTCGTCGCCGCCGGTCTCGTGCTGCTCGACCTCGTCGAGCCGGAGTGGCCCGAGCGGAACACCGAGGAGTGGGGCGGCTGGTCGCCGCTGCGCGGCCGGCTGCTGCCCGGGACGGCGATCCTCGTCACCGAGAAGCCGGCCTGAGCGCCGGCCGTCCGGTCAGGCGCGGGCGCGCTCGCGCGTGTCCGCGCGGGGCCCCGGAGCCGGGCGGGTCGGGGACCCCGCCAGCACGAGGAACCCACCGAGGGCGAGCAGGAGGATCCCGATGACCACGCCGACGAGCAGGACCCAGTGGTCGATGAAGGACAGGAGCTTGGCCTTCGCCCCCCAGTCCTTGGCGTTCGCCGAGACGGTCTGCTCGTTGAAGCCGATCGTGCCGACGGTCTTGGCCACCGGGTCGTAGCCCTCCGCCTGGTAGACGTCGTTGATCTGCTCCCTGCCGTCGATGAGGACACCGGTGACCGGCTCGACCCACAGGGTGCGGGTGTTCGAGTACATCTCGGTCGCCGTGACGTCGCCCGAGGCGCCGTCACTGAACAGGCTCGCCGGGGCGTCGATGGTCTGGACCGCCTCGGGCCCGAGCTTCTGCTCGAAGACGTAGACCGGCGTGCCGTCGATCGAGTCCTGCTTGACGAACTTGATGGGCTCGGCACGCTTCAACGTCGTGTCGTACCACTGGTAGTCACGCTGCTGGACGTCGAACGGGAACTTGAAGTACAGGCCCTCGTAGGTGGCGTTCTCGGTCTTCGTGGGGTCGGTGAGGTCGCCGACCGAGCGGTAGTCGCCGCAGCAGTTCGACGCCTCGGCGCTGACGCGGTCGAGGGACACCCCGGCATCGCTGTAGCTGAGGTCGACGGGCGCGCCGTCGACCATCGCCTGGGAGCGAACGGTCGTCTGCCAGAAGACGTTCTTGTCACGCTGGTCGGCGGGGACCCGACCGGGGATGCCCCGGATCTCGCGCGTGCTCTTGACGTCGACATCCGTGAGCTTGTCGACGGCCGGCGCTCCGTCGGCGACGTGGGCGTACAGCACCGACATCCCCCGCCCCTCCGAGACGGACGTCGAGTCCTGGTTGAGCGGGACCGTGGCCAGACCCTTGTAGAGGTAGGGCTTGGCGAGAATGCCGAGCCCCAGGAACAGGGCCCCCAGGCCGATGAGGACGAACCCCAGAACCCGACGCATGGTCACGCTCCTTTGCATGAATAGTGGCTGGACCCTACCAGTGAGTAGCGCAGCGTGTCCGCACCGCGCCGAGGGTAGGCTGCAGCCGCTTCGCCCCCTCGACGTCCGAAGGTGTTCGTGACCAGCCCAGCCACTCCCACCGATGACCACTTCGACGAGCCGTGGGCCGAGCCCGACCCCCTCCGGTCGCGCGAGCGCGCGGACCGTCAGTGGCTCCTCAGGGATCCCCTGCGCACGGTGTTCGTCCTCGTCACGGTCATCGCCCTGGCGGTGCGGTTCAACGTCCTGCGGGACAGCTTCTTCATCACCGACGACTTCATGCTGTCCTCCCGCGCGGTCGAGTCGCCGTTTGGGTGGGACTACCTCGGACGGGTGCACACCGGCCACTTCGAGCCCGTCGGCTTCGCGGTCATGTGGGTGCTCGCCCATGTAGCCCCGTGGAACTGGGGTGCCGCCGTCGCCGTCATGCTCGCCGGCCTCCTGGTCGTCTTCCTCCTCGTCTGGTCCCTCCTCGTCGAGCTGTTCGGTCGCCGGTGGACCGTCCTCGTGCCGTACGGGCTGTTCTGCTTCACGCCCCTGACCCTCCCCGCCACGACCTGGCTCTCGGCCGCGATCCTCTGGATGCCGCTCATGGCGTCGGTTGCCGGCACCACGAAATGGCACGTTCGCTATCTGCGGACGGGTCGGGTCCGCGACGCCGTCGTGGCCGCGCTGTTCCTCGCGCTGGGGCTCCTCTCCTTCGAGAAGACGCTCGTCGTCCTGCCCTATCTCGTCGTCCTGACGTTCGCGGTGCTGCCCCGCTCCCGGGTATCGCTCTCCGGGATGCGTCGCGTGGTCCGGAGCCGCCCCACGGTCTGGATCCTGTACGCCGTCCTCACCGGGGCCTACCTCGTGGCCTACGCCGTCTCGCTGGCGCGGGACGAGGGCGCGGAATCGCTCTATGTGCCCACGGCCGGGCAGGTGTGGGACTTCACCTATCTCAGCGTCTTCCGCACCTTCGTGCCCTCGTCCTTCGGCGGCCCGTGGAGTTGGGCCCCCGTCGGCTACGGCGGGGCGATCGTCGACTCACCGCGCCTGTTCGACTGGGTCGCCCTCGTGGTGGCGGCCCTGGTCATCACAGTCACGGTGGCGCTCCGGCGACGGATGGCGCGTCATTGGGCTGCGCTCGGCACCTACGTCGTCTTCGGCCTCGCCGCCCTCGCAGCGGGCCGTGTGGCCCTCGGGGGGGCGATCATGGCGCTCGAAACGCGCTACCTCGCGGACGCGGCCGTCCCGCTCGCCGTCGCGCTGGGGGCCGCCCTCTCGCCCCTGCGTGGCGAGCCCGACGCGTGGTACCCCGTGCCCCGCCCCCTGCTCGAATTGCGCCGCTCGGCCCGCCGCGTCGGCGCCCTGTCCCTCGTCGCGGTCCTCGCGCTGTCGCTGTACTCCATGAACGCCTATGCCTCCATCAGCTCGGCGAATCCCTACCGGCCGTTCGTGGAGTCGACGGCGGCGTCGATGCGGACACTCCCCCGGGACGCGCAGCTGTACGACACCGCCTTGCCTGTCGACATCGTGGGCCCCATCTTCCAGGAGTACAACCTCGTCAGCCGCTTCATCGAACCTCAGATCACTTCCGCCAACCGCCGCAACCTCACCCCCCGCCCCGAGCTGACCAAGCCGTACATCCTCGACGCGTCCGGACACTTCGTCCCGATGAAGGTCGACGGTGCCGCCTCGCCCGCTCCCCTCCCCGGAGCTTGCGGCTGGGTGGCCCGCAACGGCACGGTGACCGTCCCGCTGGGGAGCGACGTCTTCGCCTGGGGATGGGCCGTCCGGATCGGTTACCTCGCCGACGGGGACACCACCGCCACGGTGCGGCTCGGGACGGGCACCGGCACCGTGCACCTCCGCGAGGGGCTCGGCGAGGTGTATCTCCCCCTCGTCGGGTCGGGGCCGCAGGTCGAGCTCCAGGGGATGGATCCCCGGGTGAACGTCTGTGTCGGCGACGTCCAGGTCGGGAATCCGGTCGGTAAGTGAGCACGACGCGGCCCGTACGGTCCCGACCCCGCTTCCCGGCCTTCGACGGGTTGCGCGCGGTCGGTGCCCTGTTCGTCGTCACGACGCACGTGGGCTTCCACAGCGGGGCCTCGCTCAACACCGAGTTCCGCGGGCTGCTGTCTCGGATGGACTCCGGCGTCGCCATCTTCTTCGTCCTGTCCGGCTTCCTGCTCTTTCGTCCGCACGTCGTCGCATGGCTGGAGGGCGCCCGGGGCCCCCGGCTCACGACCTATCTTTGGCACCGAGCCCTGCGCATCCTGCCGGCCCTGTGGCTCGCCGTGCTCGGCTCGGCACTCCTCCTCGAGCAGCGGGACGTGCCGCCGGCCGCCTACCTGCGGACGGCCACGCTCACCCAGATCTACACGGGGGGCAACGAGGCCCAGGGCCTGACGCAGATGTGGAGCCTCGCGACGGAGGTGGCGTTCTACCTCCTCCTCCCACTGACCGCGCTTGCCCTGACCAGCGGTCGGCCGACCCGCAAGGGGGTGGGGATCCGGGTGGTCGGACTGTTCACGACCCCCCTCGCGGGCGCGGCCTGGATGGCGTTCTCGTCCACCGCGGGTCACCCGCTCATGGCCGTCTGGTTGCCAGGGTTCGTCGGCTGGTTCGGCGTCGGGATGGCACTGGCTCTCTGGCAGGCTGCACGGGAGGCCGGGCTCCTGCGGGGTGGCCGCCTCGACCTGCTGGCCGGCAGCCCGTCCACCACCTGGGCGCTCGCCGCGACCCTCTTCCTCGTCCTGGCCTCGCCGGTCGCCGGTCCGTACTCGCTGGCTCCTCCGACGCCGTTCGAGGCGGGTTCGAAGAGCCTGCTCTATGCCGTCTTCGCGCTCCTCGTCGTCCTCCCTGCGACGGCGACGGCCGAGTCGGTGCCTCCCCTGGTGCGTCCGCTCGGCGGACGGGTCGCACGATGGTTGGGCGACGTCTCCTACGGCGTGTTCTGCTACCACCTGATCGTCCTCGGCCTGCTCGAACAGGCCATGGACTACAGGATCTTCTCGGGTGGCTTCCTCCGGTTGTGGGTGCCCACGGTGGTCCTCACCCTCGTCGTCGCTGCGGCGAGCCACTACCTCGTCGAGCGGCCCGTGATGAGGCGCGGCCGCCGGACGCGGCGGATCCGGGTCTCCCCCCAGGCGACGGTCGCGACCGCCACCAACGCGAGCGCCTGAGGCGCGAGGCCGTCTACACCTGCCAGGCCCCGTGTCCAGGGGTTCAATGCCGCGACGAGCCCCGCGAGTAGCCCCACCGTCCCGACGACGGCCGCCCGGCTGCGCGGCAGTAGGAGCGCGGCAAGCGCGGCGACTCCGACGGACCCGAGTCCCCACCCTCCGGCCAGGACGAACAGGAGGCCGACGACCGCCAGGGTCCAGCCGGTGCCGCGGGGCCGCCGTGACGGGAGGACAGGCTCCGTGCCGCGGCGACCGAGCCACGCCAGGCCCACCGGCAGCACCAGCGCCAGGACTCCGCCGCCGAGCAGGGCGGCGCGGTAGGCCCCGTCCGGAGCGAAGGTGGCGGTCAGGGTCGTCGCATCCCCTGGTGGCACCAGCCATCCCTGCTGCCAGCCGCCGACCCGTACCGGCGTCAGAGTGCGTCCTGCGGCGTCCCTTGCGGTCCAGCCGCGGTTGTCGTTCTGGTGGATGACGAACAGCCCCCACGTGTCGCGCGCGGTCAGGTTGGCCTCGACCGTCGCCGGGTCCTTCCGGTGGAGGACGACGCTGCGCGGGGCCCGATCCGGACGGGGGACGGCCGGAGCAACCACGACCTCGCTCGGGTCGAACTCGGCCGAGGGGGCGACGACGAGGTCGGAGCGTCCAGCGGGAACGGTGACCATCCCCGCGCCGCACGTGCTCCACCGCAGGCGCCGGCCACCGAGGAGGTCGCCCACCGTCCCCGTCACCCGGGTGGCGTACGAGGTGGCCCCGACGACGAGGTCGGGCCCGAAACCGCAGGGCGCCCCCGTGGGGACGGAGACCGGGACTGCGCGGGGCGGCGGAGCCCCCTGGACCACGAGCTCGGAGACGCCGACCGGCAGGGTGTCGACGAAACCGGACACCGAGTCGGTCGATCGGAGGGGCGTCGTCGAGACGACGCGGACCTCCAGGACCCTGAAGGTCGTGGCCGGCCATCGGACGAAGCCCTCGTCGTCAACGCGCAGCTGGCGGGTGCCGCGACCGTCGAAGGTCACTGCCACCTCGCGCGCGGCCGAGCCGGCGAGGCTCGCGTCCCGTTGCAGCTGCAGGCCGTCCGAGGTCACGGCCGAGGGATAGGTGATGGTGAGCCGGGGCTCTTGGTCGTCGCGACCGGCCACCCACCCGGTCCCGAGGTCTCCGTCGACCACGGCGCCGGGCCGGCCGGCTGGGTCGGCGACCGCCCGGCTGGAGGCCGTCACCGAGACCCTCTGGAATCCGTCGAGGAGACGGTCCAGCGCGGCGCCCGGTCGCGGGGTCACGGTGCCGCTCGCGTCGCCGGTCACGGCAGCGCGGAGGTCGAGGACACGGCGGAGGCCTCCCTCGGTCTCCGGCTGTCGTCCGGTGCCCGCGAGGCACAGCGGACGCTGCCCGATCAGGGGGCAGGCCGAGCGACCATCTGCGGCGCGGCGCAGCACGAGCGCCGTGGGACGACTCCCCATCGCCGGGGGGACGACGAGCGCGGACCCGACCTGCACGCCCGGCACCGTGACCTCGGTCAGGGCGACGCCGGCACCCCCGAGCCCGGCATCGGTCCCGAGCACCGTCACTCGGATCCGCTTCGTCGTCCCGGGGGCGGTCGCCAAGGCGACGGTCCTCACGCCCGGGGGTACGGCGGTG
>JACXUW010000588.1 GCA_014763705.1 Micrococcales bacterium
GGTCGCCGAGGACCTCGAGGTCAAGCAGGACCTCTTCCGCGACCTCGACCGCATCTGCCGGCCGGGAGCCATCCTCGCGTCGACGACCTCGTCGCTGCCGATCATCGACTGCGCCAAGGTCACCTCGCGGCCGCAGGACGTCGTCGGCATGCACTTCTTCAACCCCGCCCAGGTGATGAAGCTCGTCGAGGTGGTGCACACGATCTCGACGGCGCCCGACGTCGTCGCCACCGTCCAGGACCTCTGCGCGAGGACCGGCAAGGTGGCCGTCACGTGCGGCGACCGCAGCGGCTTCATCGTCAACGCCCTGCTCTTCCCGTACCTCAACGACGCGGTGAAGATGCTCGAGGCGAACTACGCGAGCGCCGACGACATCGACACCGCGATGAAGACCGGCTGTGGCCTGCCGATGGGGCCGTTCGAGCTGCTCGACGTCGTCGGGCTCGACGTGTCGCTCGCCATCGAGCGCGAGCTCTACCTCGAGTTCCGCGAGCGGGGCTACGCGCCGGCGCCGCTGCTCGAGCACCTCGTGACGGCCGGGTACCTGGGCCGCAAGACCGGGCGCGGCTTCCGCACCTACGCCTGAGCCGCCCTCCGCCCACGGCAGGCAACACGCAGAGCCAGGGTGTCATTCGCCTGCGTGGTGCCTCCCCCCGAGGGCGTGGTCAGGTGATCGAGAGCGTCCGGGGGTCGAGCCCGAGGGCGGCGGCGACGCGCCGCAGCAGGGCCCGCCGCCGCGGTGGGTCCGTGTGGTCCTCGGCGTAGATCTCCACGACCGTCCAGCCCTCGTCCCCGAGCAGCCCGGCGCGGTACGCGTCGGCGCTGCGGGCGGCGCGGCCGCCGTGCACCTCGCCCTGGTACTCGCCGACGACTCGCTGCGCCCGCCAGACGAGATCGCCCTCGGCGAGCCAGCCGCCACCGCGGGCGTGGAGGGGTGCGCACGGTGCGGGTTCGGGGAAGTCGGCCGCGACGAAGAGCAGCCGGCTGCGCGTCTCCATCGCCGAGCGGACTCCCGGCCGGATGAGGTCGAGGGCCTGGGTGAGAGGTCGTGTTCCGCGCGGGGAGCCCCGGGCGGCGAGCGCGCCAGCCAACGGAGCAACGGCAGCCGCCACGTCGTCGGGGGACCGGTCGACCCCCGGCGGCGCCCACCGGGTGACGACCGCGTCGCCCGCCACCACGAGGTCGTCACGGCCGAGAGCGCGTGGTCGAAGGGCCGACATCCATGTCGTTCGACGCGGCCCCGGCCCGAGGGGCGCATGACGTCGAGGCGGTCGTCCTGCTCGAGCCAGCCGGGTAGGGGCAGGCCCCAGAGTCGGGCAGCGGTCGCGTGGGAGAACACGCAGTCGGGCGGGAGGGCCAGCGCGAAGGCCCCGCGCCCGCTCGCGGAGGTCGGCGGGCTCGTGGAGGGCTCGGACCCGCTGGGTGATCCGGAGCAGGCGCCGGTCCCGCCAGTCGTGGTCCGCGAGACCGAGGTCGCGGGCCGCCCCGAGCGAGAGCGGCCCGCCCGGCAGTGGCGGCAGGTGGCGGGACGGCATGGTCCCGAGGATGGCCGCAGCAGCGGGGTCGGCCGCTGCGTCGTCCACAGGCCCACGGCGAGAGGAGGGAACACGCCGAGGGAACGCGAGCGCGGCCTGCGTGTTGCCTCCCCTCGAGGGCGTGGTCAGGGAG
>JACXUW010000128.1 GCA_014763705.1 Micrococcales bacterium
GCCTGGGGGCTGTTCGCCGCCGCGGACCCGGCGGCGAACAGCCCCCAGGCGGCGGCGGACACCGGGCCCATGAGCGCGCCGGCCTCGGCCTCGCCGCCGACGAGCTCGGAGAGCCGGACCGGCATGAAGGTCTCGAAGGCGATCATCCCGACGCTCCAGAACACCTCGACGCCGACGAGGGCGAGGAGCACGCGGTTGCGGCGGAGCAGCCGGAAGCCGCCGGCCACCACGCGCGGGGCCTCGCGGGCCGAGTCCAGGGCCCGGCGCACCCCGCGAGCGTCGACGTGCGACACCGGCTCGCGCAGGAGGACGGCGGTGGCGACGAGGTTGACGACGATGAAGAGGATCGAGAGCCAGTAGGCGTTCTCGAGGGCGGTGAGGGCGTGCACGGGGTGCCAGGCGATGACGCCGCCGGAGACGACCGCGCCCGAGGCGATGCCGACACCCAGCGCCGTCCCGGCCCGGGAGAGCCCGTCCTCGACCCGCACGCCGGGGTCGTCGGCCTGCGCGGTGTCGACGTACCAGGACTCGAGCGGCCCGGAGTCCAGGGCCCGGAAGACGCCCTGGAGCAGCAGCGCCACGCAGAAGGCGTGGAAGGTGTGCGCGAAGACGAAGACGAGCGCCGAGACGAGGGCGACGACGGTCGAGGCGAGGAGGAGGGGCCGGCGGCCCAGCGCGTCCGCGAAGCCGCCGGTCGGCAGCTCGAGGGCCAGCACCACGAAGCCCTGCATCGAGAGGATGACGCCGAGCTGGGCCAGCGACATCCCCCGCTCGAGGGCGAGGAGGGTGGTGACGCCGATGACGAGGCCGACGGGGAACCACCGGGTGAAGGAGAGCACGAGGAGGACCCGGCGGGCGGCCACGGCGCTGAGCGGGGCGCTCACCGGGCACCGCCCCGGGGGGCGCGGTCGAGGTCGACCGGGTACATCACGTCGTACACCGCGACGCGGCGGGCGTTCGGGTTGCCCTGTCCGACCCGGCGGTAGCGCGACACGACGTCGTCGAGCTCGCGGCGCAGTGCGACGGCCTGCTCGGGGGTGGCGAGGACCCAGGAGTCGTCCATCCCCATCGCGTCGCGCCACTCGACCGGCCACCCGCTCTCGACGTCGAGCCACCGCTCGTAGCGCTCGCCGAGAGCGCGCTCGGCTCCCACTGGTGGCTCTCGGTGGCGGCGGCCCACAGCCTCCGCTTGCCCTCACCGTCGCCGGTGTCGGCGACGAGCCCGACCGCCTCGAGCCGGCGCAGGTGGTAGGAGGTGGCACCGGAGTTCGTGCCGAGCTCGGCCGCGAGGTCGGTGGCCGTGGCCGGGCCGCCGACCCGCAGCGCCGCGAGGAGCCGGTTGCGCAGCGGGTGGGCGAGGGTCTTGAGGGCGGCCGCGTCGAGACGGATGCCGGTCAGCCGGCCGTCGGCGGCGGGATCAGAGGAGCTCATGCGTGCACAATACCTGTGCACACATCGGTTGCACAATACTTCTGCATAGAATGTGTGAACGACGTCGTCGCAGGTCAGCAGCGGGGGGCCGGCGATTTTGGCGCGACCCTGGACCCCCGTAGACTGGGTGACTGTCGTGCCGTGTGCCCTCGCGAGGGCTCCACTCCCTCCCGGGAGCACTCGGCATCACGCCCGTCGTCCACGACCCATGAGGAAGTCCCCATGCGTACCTACACCCCCAAGGCGGCCGAGGTGACCCGTGCCTGGCACGTCATCGACGCCACCGACGTCGTCCTCGGCCGGCTCGCGAGCCAGACCGCGGTCCTGCTGCGCGGCAAGCACAAGCCGACCTTCGCACCGCACGTCGACACCGGCGACTTCGTCATTATCGTCAACGCCGACAAGGTCGCCCTCACCGGCGCCAAGGCGGAGCAGAAGAAGGCCTACCGCCACTCGGGCTTCCCGGGCGGCCTGCGCTCGACGTCCTACACCGAGCTGCTCGCCAAGAGCCCGGAGAAGGCGATCGAGAAGGCCGTGCGCGGCATGCTCCCCAAGACCTCCCTCGGCCGCCAGCAGCTGACCAAGCTCAAGGTCTACCGCGGCGCCGAGCACCCCCACGCGGCCCAGCAGCCGAAGCCCTTCGAGATCACCCAGGTGGCCCAGTGATGTCCGAGAACGCCCAGATCGACGAGACCGCGGGGACCGACGTCAACGACGCCCCCGTCACCGAGTACACCTCCGAGTCCGACACCGCCGTCGTCGGCGAGGCGGTCCGCCGCCCGTCCGCGTCGGCGCCGGGTGCCGCAACCGGCCGCCGCAAGCAGGCCGTCGCCCGCGTCCGGATCGTCCCGGGCAGCGGCGAGTGGAAGGTCAACGGCCGCACCCTCGAGGAGTACTTCCCGAACAAGGTGCACCAGCAGATCGTCAACGAGCCGCTCAAGGTCCTCGAGCTCGACGGCGCCTACGACGTCCTCGTCCGCGTGCACGGTGGTGGCCCCTCCGGCCAGGCCGGCGCGGTCCGCCTCGGCGTGGCCCGCTCGCTCAACGGCGTCGACGAGGAGCTCAACCGCCCGGCCCTGAAGAAGGCCGGCCTGCTGACCCGTGACGCCCGCGTCCCGGAGCGCAAGAAGGCCGGTCTCAAGAAGGCCCGCAAGGCGCCGCAGTACAGCAAGCGCTGACCCGCACCCGCAGGTCCCGCCGACGGCGGCATCCCTCGTGGATGCCGCCGTCGCGGCGTCCGGGCCCTCGTTCGCGGTAGGTTCGGTCGCTGCACACCCGAGAAAGGTCCTCCATGTCCCGACTCTTCGGCACCGACGGCGTGCGCGGTCTCGCGAACCGCGACATCACCGTCGAGCTCGCGCTCGACCTGAGCATCGCCGCCGCCCACGTCCTCGGCGACGCCGACCGGCGCTCCGGCCGCCGGCCCCGCGCGGTCGTCGGCCGCGACCCGCGGGCCAGCGGCGAGTTCCTCTCCGCGGCGGTCGTCGCCGGCCTCGCCTCGGCCGGGGTCGACGTCCACGACGTCGGCGTGCTCCCGACACCGGCGGTGGCGTTCCTCACCGCCGACATGGGCGCCACCTTCGGGGTGATGCTCTCCGCGTCGCACAACGCGATGCCGGACAACGGCATCAAGTTCTTCGCCGAGGGCGGGCACAAGCTGCCCGACGCGGTCGAGGACGAGATCGCGGCCCGGATCGGCCAGGAGTGGGACCGCCCGATGGGGGCCGAGGTCGGCCGCATCCAGCGCAACCGGGCGGGCCAGGCGCGCTACATCGCGCACCTGCTGCGCACCCTGCCCAACCGCCTCGACGGCCTGACCGTCGTCATCGACGGCGCGCACGGCGCCGCGAGCGCCGTCTCGCCCGAGGTCTTCCGGCTCGCGGGCGCCGACGTCGTCGAGATCGGCACCGACCCCGACGGCCTCAACATCAACGACGGCTACGGCTCGACCCACCTCGACCGGCTGCGCGCGGCCGTCGTCGAGCGCGGCGCGGACCTCGGCATCGCCCACGACGGCGACGCCGACCGCTGCCTCGCCGTCGACGCGAGCGGCGCCGAGGTCGACGGCGACCAGATCATGGCGGTCGTCGCGCTCGCCCTCAAGGAGCGTGGGGCACTGCGGGAGAACACCCTCGTCGCGACGGTCATGAGCAACCTCGGCCTGCTCCAGGCGATGGAGCGCGAGGGGATCACGGTCAAGCAGACCGGGGTCGGCGACCGCTACGTCCTCGAGGAGATGCGGCGCTCGGGCTTCTCGCTCGGCGGCGAGCAGTCGGGGCACGTCATCCTCCTCGACCACGGGACGACCGGCGACGGCGTGCTCACCGGGCTGATGCTCGCCGCCCGCGTCGTCGAGACCGGGCGCAGCCTCGCCGACCTCGCCGCGGTGATGACCCGCCTCCCGCAGGTGCTCGTCAACGTCAAGGGCGTCGACAAGGGCCGCGTCGAGACCGACGTCGAGCTCCTGGCCGCGGTCCGGGCCGAGGAGGAGGCGCTGGCCGGGACCGGGCGGGTCCTGCTGCGCAAGTCCGGGACCGAGCCGGTCGTGCGGGTCATGGTCGAGGCGGAGTCCGAGGAGCGGGCCCGCGAGGTCTGCGACCGGCTGTGCGGCGTCGTCAAGGAGCGGCTCGCCCTCTGAGCCGCGGGGAATGGCCGGGGGCGGGGGTCGGTTGGCCCTGAGGACCACCCGCACCCGACGTGAGGAGCACCTCCCGTGCCGCACGAGTCCCTGACCAAGCCGCTCTACAGCATCGCCGCCACCGCCACCGGGGGCCGCACCGGCCACACCCGCAGCGAGGACGGCGTCGTCGACCTCCCGCTCGGCAAGCCCGGCAGCACGGCCAACCCGGTGGCCAACCCGGAGACGCTGTTCGCCGCCGGCTACGCCGCCTGCTACAACGGCGCGTTCGCCCTCATGGCGCAGCGCGAAGGCATCGACGCCAGCGGTGCCGAGACGACGGCGAACGTCACGCTCGGTGAGACCGGGACCGGCGTGGGCCTCGCCGTCGAGCTGACGACGACGATCCCCGGCGTCGACGCCGAGACCGCGCAGGCGCTCGCCGACAAGGCGCACGAGTTCTGCCCCTACAGCAAGGCGACCCGCGGCAACATCGACGTCACGGTCGTGGGCCGGCCTGCCTGAGGCTCCGGCCGCCGGACCCGTGCTCGGCCTCCTCCCCGCTCAGGGGAGGAGGTCGACGACGTGCCGGGCGATCTGGAAGCAGGCGGTCGCCGCGGGGGAGGGCGCGTTGAGGACGTGGACGCAGCGACCGGAGTGCTCGACGAGGAAGTCGTCGACGAGGCCGCCGTCGGGTCGCACGGCCTGGGCGCGGACCCCGGCGGGCGCGGGGCGCAGGTCCTCGTCGCGCAGCGCCGGGACGAGCCGGCGCAGGCTGTCGCCGAAGCGCCGTTCGCTGAGCGAGCGGGCCACCTCCTGCGCGCCGGTACGCACCTGGCGGCGGGCCAGCCGCCAGAAGCCCGGGTAGGCGAGGGTGCCGGCGAGCTCGCGCGGTGCCACGTCGCGCCACGTGTAGCCCTCGCGGGCCAGCGCGAGGACGGCGTTCGGGCCGGCGTGCACGTGGCCGTCGACACCACGGGTCAGGTGCACCCCGAGGAACGGCAGCTCGGGGTCGGGGACCGGGTAGACGAGACCGCGCACGAGGTGCGTGGCCTCGGGCGCGAGCTCGCGGTACTCGCCGCGGAACGGGACGATGCGCACCGAGGGCTCGTGCCCGAGGCGCCGGGCCACGACGTCGGTGTGCAGTCCGGCGCAGTTGACGACGAGGTCGGCGGCGACCGGTCCCACTGTCGTCTCGAGGGTGACCTCGTGGCCACCCTCGCGTGCCGAGAGCACCTCGGCCCCGAGGCGCAGGTCAGCGCCGGCGGCCTCGAGGCGGGCGACGAGGGCCGCGCAGACGGCGGTGTAGTCGATGATGCCGGTCTCCGGCACGTGGAGGGCGGCGAGGGCAGCGACGTGGGGCTCGTGCTCCCGGGCCTCGTCGGCCCCGAGGCGGCGCACCCCGAGGCCGTTGGCCAGGCCGCGCTCGCGCAGGGCCTCGAGCCGGGGCAGCTCCGCGGGGTCGGTGGCGACGACGAGCTTGCCGGTGACCGCGTGCGCGATGCCGGCCTCCTCGGCGAAGGCCAGGAGCTCGGCCACCCCCGCCCGGCACCACCGGGCCTTGGCGCTGCCGGGGGCGTAGTACAGCCCGGAGTGGATGACGCCGCTGTTCCGCCCGGTCTGGTGGCGCGACCAGCCGGTCTCCTTCTCCAGCACCGTGACCTGCGCGGCGGGGTCGTCGGTGGCGACGCGGTGCGCGACGGCCAGCCCGACGATTCCACCGCCGACGACGACGACCCGCCGGGTCATGCGTGTTCGGCGCCGTGGTGGGCCGCGAGGATACGGGCGTACTCGCGGCCGGAGTCCTTGACCGTCCGGACCTGGGTGTCGTAGTCGACGTGGACGATGCCGAAGCGCTTGTCGTAGCCGTAGGACCACTCGAAGTTGTCGAGCAGGCTCCACGCGAAGTAGCCCCGCACGTCGGTGCCCGCCTCGACGGCGTCGGCGACCGCCGCGAGGTGCGCCTGCAGGTAGGCCACGCGCTCGGGGTCGTGCACTGCGCCGTCGGGGGAGACGGTGTCGTCCCACGCCGACCCGTTCTCGGTGATGTACACCGGCAGGCCGCTCTCCCGGGCGGAGCGCTCGACGATCATCCGGTGCGACTCGGGCGACTGCTCCCAGCCCATCGCGGTGACGGGCGGGTGCGGCGCCACCTCGTCGACCCGCTCGCAGCCGGGCAGCAGGTGCAGCGTGCCGGCCGGCTCGGCGCCCTCGGGGGTGGCAGCGACCCGCGTGGGGAAGTAGTTGTTGACGCCCAGGTTGTCCAGCGGGGCGGAGATGGTCTCGAGGTCACCGTCGTGGACGAACGAGCCGTCGGTGAGGTGGGCGACGTCGTCGAGCATCCCCGGGGGGTACGTGCCGTGGAAGAGCGGGCCGAAGAAGACCCCGTTGAGGGCGTTGTCGGCGCGGCGGACGGCGTCGAGGTCGGCGTCGGTCGGGTCGCTCGGACCGTGGACCTGGGTGGGGTTCAGGGTGATCGAGACCTCGGCGCCGGCGCAGTGCTCGCGGATGACCGGCACGGCGGTGCCGTGGGCGAGCATCAGGTGGTGCGCGGTGAGCAGCCCCTCCATCGGGTCGCGGTGGCCGGGGGCGTGCGCCCCGACGGCGTGGCTGAGCATCGAGGAGCACCAGGGCTCGTTGAGCGTCGTCCAGTGCCGCACACGGTCGCCGAGGGCGCCGACGACGTGGGCCGTGTAGTCGGCGAACCAGCCGGCGACGTCCCGCGAGCGCCACCCGCCGCGGTCCTCGAGGGCCTGCGGGAGGTCCCAGTGGTAGAGCGTGACGACCGGGCGGATGCCGGCCTCGAGGAGCTCGTCGACGAGCCGGTCGTAGAAGCCGAGCCCGAGCGGGTTGGCGGGACCCACGCCGTCGGGCTGAATGCGCGGCCAGGCGACCGAGAACCGGTACGCGTCGAGGCCGAGCTCGCGCATCAGCGCGACGTCCTCGGGGACCCGGTGGTAGTGGTCGCAGGCGACCTCTCCGGTGTCGCCGTTCGCGACCTTGCCGGGGGTCGCCGAGAAGGTGTCCCAGATGGACTGCCCCCGTCCGTCCTCCTTGACCGCGCCCTCGATCTGGTAGCTCGCCGTGGCCGCCCCGAAGAGGAACCCTGCGGGGAAGGTGCGCTCGAAGCTCGTCATGCCCGCAACCTACCCGGCGGGCCGCACCTCGTCCCCCACCCGGACGTCTCCCGAGACCTCCGGGACCAGCTGGACGGCGAACCACGTCGCGCCCTCCCACCTCCGGTGCCGGGCGAGGGTGCGGATCGGCTCGTGACCGCGCTCGCGGGTCACGGGGTCGACGGTCGTCATGACGCAGCGGTCGACCGGCTTGGGCACCCGGAAGGTGACCGCGCCGACGGTGACCGCCGGCCAGCCGTCCTCGGCGAACGGCTCGAGGTCGCCGTCGACGACGAGGTTGGGCCGGAAGCGCTCGACGGCGAGGACGGTGGGGTCCTCGCCGCGCTCGAGCGCGGTCTCGGCGACCCAGTCCTGGAGCCGGCGCAGCGACGCGAGGGAGGCGAGGGTCACGGGGTACGCGTCGGCGAAGGCGGTGGCCTCGCCGGGCCGTCCGTGGGTGGCACTCAGCGGCCGTGGCTCGGCGACGTGGACGAGGCGGACGTCGTCGCGCTGCAACGCCTCCCGCAGCCACGCGTGGGCCGCGTGGTCCGCGTCGCGAGCGGTGAGGCCGCGGCCGTGCACGGTGACCGGGCGGGCCGGCCCGTGCGGCACCTCGACGGCGAGGTCCTCGAGGCCGGGGGTACGCAGCCGGAGGGCGGCGTCGAGGCCGACGTCGGTGTCCGGGGTGTCGGCGGTCACCGCGAACAGGCCGCGGTCCTCGCGGGCGGTGAGGCACTCGTCGTCGGGCGTGACGACCATCCAGCGCCGGTCGCCGCGCAGGCCCCACGGCTCGACGACGGCGTGCCGCACCGGGCGGACGGCCGTGCTCTTGACCGGGTGGAGCGCGATGCGCTCGAGCCGGACGGTCACACGAGCCGGCTGATGAGGCCGCTGTCGACGTCGTACATGAACCCGCCGACGAGGGCGCGCTCGCCGATCAGCGGGTGCGAGCGGACGACGTGGACGTCGTGCTCGAGCGCGGCACGCTGGTCGGGGACGACGTTGAAGTCGTGCCACGAGGCGTCGACGCCGGCGGAGGCGCTGACCCGCTCGTGCAGCTCCTCCTCGGTGTTCGAGGCCATCGCGCACCGGGTGTGCGGGACGACGAGGATGCGCCGCACGCCCAGGAGGTGCACTCCGAGCACGAGCGCCTCGAGGGCCTGGGGCGTGACCCGGCCGCCCGGGTTGCGGAAGATCTTCGCGTCGCCGGGATGCAGGCCGAGCATGGCGAGCGGCGCGATGCGGCTGTCCATGCAGGTGACGATGGCGATGCCGGCGTGTGCGACGCCGTCGAAGCCGGCGAGGTCGAAGGTGCGGGCGAACTCGGCGTTGGCCTCGAGCAGGTCGTCGAAGTCGGTGGGGA
>JACXUW010000589.1 GCA_014763705.1 Micrococcales bacterium
GACCGGCGGGTCGGCAGGGGACAGCTCGGGGTCGTCCTCGGCGAAGGTGCGGATCCGCCCGACCGGCGTGTTCGGACCCTCGAACCGCACGGCGACCCGGGCAGGACGTCGAGCACACGGAGCACGGCCGGGGCTGGGTGCAGGGCAGCGGTGTCGGCCGGGTCACCGTGCGGTTCGAGGGTCCGAACACGCCGGTCGGGCGGATCCGCACCTTCGCCGAGGACGACCCCGAGCTGTCCCCTGCCGACCCGCCGGTCTGGGAGCCGGAAGCGGGCGACGAGCCCTGAGTCGCGCGTCAGCTCTCCGGGTTCTCGGTGCCCGGGGCGGGCGCACCACCCGGGTGGTCGGGGCGGAGCCGGAGGCCGAGGACCGGACCGCCACCGGTGTCGGGACGCAGCGTCGTGAACCCGAGCCGCTCGTAGAAGGCCACCGCGCGGGCGTTCTCCGGGTGCACCCCGAGGTGCAGGCCGGCGACGCCGGCGGCGGCCAGCTCGTCGACGACAGACGCGAGGAGGCGCCGCCCCCAGCCCTGGCCCTGCAGGCGGGGCAGCAGGTCGACGTGGAGGTGGGCCGGATGGTCGGCGAGGAGCTCCGGCGCGGTGCGCGGCGGGTCGTCGGCGAGGCGGTGCAGGGCGCGGTCGGCCGGGGTGGCGTCCGGCGGCGGACGGCGCTCGCGCAGCCGCGGCCACCACGACGCCTCGAGCCACTCCTCGAAGGCGGCGGTGTCCGGGACGGCGACGCAGTACCCCGCGACGCCGTCGTCGTCCTCGACGACCCGGGCCACGGCGCCCGGCGCGTGGAGGTACGGGACGGCCCACACCTCGCCGCGCAGGTCGGGGTCGGCGTGCAGCGCGGTCGCGTCGCCACCGGCCGCGCCCGTCCGGAGGCAGACGACGCGCATCGCGGCGGCGTCCGCGGCCCCCGCCCGTCGCATCCTCGCCACGGCGTCACCCTAGGCCCGCCGAGAACTCGCGCGAGCGCCGTGGCAACCTCCGGGGGGTGCTGCGCGACCTAGCAGTGTGATGACAGCAGCTCTGGGAGGGGTGGGCATGAGGACCGAGACCGAGGTGGACCGCGACGGCGCGGTCGACGTCGAGGCGCTGTACGAGGCCCACTGGACGTCGATGCTGCGGCTGGCCGTCCTCTTGGTCGACGACGTGGGGAGCGCGGAGGACGTCGTGCAGGAGGCGTTCATCGGCCTGCACCGCAACGCGTCCCGCATCCGCGACCCCCAGGCAGCACTCGGCTACGTCCGCGCCGCGGTGGTCAACCGTGCCCGCTCGGCCCTCCGGCACCGGGGGGTGGTCCGGCGACACCTCAGGGCGGCCGAGCCCGATGTCGGACCGCCGTCCTCGGACGCGGTGCTCCTGGCCGAGGAGCACCGCGAGGTGCTGGCCGCCCTCCACGGACTGCCGCGCCGCCAGCGCGAGGTCCTCGTCCTGCGCTACTGGTCGGACCGGTCCGAGGCCGAGATCGCCGACCTGCTGTCCATCTCACGTGGCTCGGTCAAGTCGGCCGCCAGCCGCGGGATCGCGTCGCTTCGACTGCACCTGGGAGGTGCGCTGTGAACCGCTTCGACCACCGTCCCGACGGTCTCCCGTCGACCGAGGAGGTCGAGGAGCGCCTCCGCGCGGCCCTCAGGGCCTCGGCGACCGCCCACGCGCCCAC
>JACXUW010000590.1 GCA_014763705.1 Micrococcales bacterium
GGCTGGGGGCGGGCGTCCCGAGCCGCGAGGAGCCGCTCGCGGGTCCGTGCCCACCACGCGGCGTCCTCCGGGTCCTCACGCAGCTGGAGGGTCGAGCTGCCGGCCTCGAAGGTGCCGTCCGCGGTGACCGAGAGGAGGGCCGCCGCCCGCGCGCCGTCGTCCGCGCCGAGCGCGTCGGCGAGCTGGGCCGGCGTCCAGGCGTAGGTCAGGCCCTCGTGCGAGTGCCCGTCGACGACGGTGTCCGCGTCGAGCGCGGACGCGAACGCCCCCTCGCCGGTGCGCAGGTCGCGCACGAGGAACGCGGCGGTCTCCTCGGCGACCCGACGCGCGAGGGGGTCGCCGGTCGCCCGCCACAGGTGGGCGTACACCCGGAGCAGGAGGGCGTTGTCGTAGAGCATCTTCTCGAAGTGCGGCACCACCCAGCCGGCATCCACGGAGTAGCGCGCGAAGCCACCCGCGAGCTGGTCGTACATCCCGCCCCGGGCCATGGCCGCGGCCGTCGAGCGCACCATCGCGAGGGCGTCGGCCGACCCGGTGCGCGCGTGGTGGCGCAGGAGGAACTCGAGGACCATCGACGGCGGGAACTTCGGGGCGCCGCCGAAGCCCCCGCGGGCGTCGTCGTGGTCGGTGCGCAGCCGGGTCACGGCGCGGTCGAGGACCGAGGCGGGCACCGGCGACGCCGCCGGGGGACCGGTCACCTCGCGCAGCCGCTGCGCGACGTGGGCTCCGGACTCGAGCACCTGGTCGCGCTGCTCGCGCCACACCCGCGAGGCGTTGTCCAGGAGCCCCAGCAGCTGAACGCGCGGGAGGTAGGTCCCGGCGAAGAACGGGTCGCCGGCCGGGGTGAGCAGGCAGGTCATCGGCCAGCCACCGTGGCCGGTCAGCGCCGTGGTGGCCGCCATGTACACGGCGTCGACGTCGGGGCGCTCCTCCCGGTCGACCTTGACGGGCAGGAACCCGGCGTTGACGACCCGGGCCACCTCCTCGTCCTCGAAGGACTCGTGGGCCATGACGTGACACCAGTGGCAGGCGGCGTACCCCACCGAGAGGAACACCGGCACGTCGCGCCGGCGCGCCTCCGCGAACGCCTCGTCGCCCCACTCCCACCAGTCGACGGGGTTGTCGGCGTGCTGGAGCAGGTAGGGGGACAGGGAGGCCGCGAGCCGGTTCGCCATCCACCCACCGTAGGCGCCCGGCCGGCTCAGCCGTCGAGGGCCTTGTGGAGGGCGACGCAGGCGGTGAGGCCGTCCTCGCCCTCCACGACGCTCGCCCAGCTCACCTCGACGCCGGCGCGCAGCAGGGTCCAGGCCCGGGCCTCGTCGTCGTCGAGCCCGGCCGCCTCGGCGAGGACCGTGAGGCGGCGGCGCACCGACCAGCGCAGGGCGGCGCCGGTGCCCATCTCGGGGAGCCGGTTGCGCAGCGCCGGCCAGAGGTCGAAGCCGGGGTGCCCGGCCACCGGCTTGGGGTCGATGGCCGTCCAGGCCCCGTCCGTCCGGCGCAGGACGTTCTCGTAGTGCAGGTCCGTGTGGAGCAGCGCCTCGGGGACCGCGCCCTCGAGCAGGTCGCGGGCCAGGCCCCGGGTGCGGTCGACGACACGGCGGGGGACCGCGGGCCGGCTCGCCATCCGCTCGAGGTGGGGGGCGAGGTACTCCGCCTGCCCCGGCT
>JACXUW010000591.1 GCA_014763705.1 Micrococcales bacterium
GCCCACGACGAGGTCGTGACCGGCCTCCGCGAGGAGGAGCTGCGCGGTGAGCCAGTGGTCGGGCACCTCGGAGTCGGCGTCGGTGTTGGCCACCCACACCGCCGCCGCGGGCAGCCCTCGCGTGACGGCCCCGTCCAGGCCGGCCTCGACGCCCCGCCGGCGGGCGGCGCCGACTCGCCCCGCGGCACAACCGAGGACGGTCACCGGGTACCGGCCGGCGACCGCGGCGGAACCGTCGAGGCAGGCGTCGAGCACCACGACCACCTCGAGCCGCACGTCCGGCCGCTCCTGCGCCAGTCGGCGCCCGGCGCGACCCACCGACTCGAGACACGCCCCGAGCACCGCCTCCTCGTCCCGGGCGGGGACGAGGACCTCGGCGACCCGGCTCACCGCCGCCCCTCCTCGGCGGCGAGCGAGACCGGGCCGCCGAGGACGTCCAGGAGGAGGTCGGCGTCCTCGTAGCGCGAGCGCAGCGGCAGGTCGCCGAGCGCGGACCGGGCCTGGTCGTGGACCGCGGGTCCGTCGAGGGGGATGCCGTCCGTCGGGTGGCGCCAGTGGACGAGGACCACCTCGCCCCCGGGCGCGAGCCGGGCGCGGACCAGCCGCAGGGTCTCGAGCAGGTGCAGCGGCGTGAGGAAGTAGCCCACCTCGGAGAGCACGACGAGGTCGAACCGTCCCACGGGGACGTCGGCCGGCACGCCACCGAGCACCCACGTGACCGCGGGTGGCCCGTCGCGGCGGGCCACCTCCAGCGCCTCCGCGCTGACGTCGAGGGCCGTGACGTGATCCGCGCGGGCGGCGAGGTCGCGGGTGAGGATGCCTGTCGCGCAACCGATCTCAAGGGCCGACCGGTACCTCCGCCGTCCGAGGGCCGCGACGGCGAGGGCTCGCTTGCGCTCCTCGTAGAAGGACCCGACCATCCGCCAGGGGTCCTCGTCGCCGTCGTACATCGCGTCGAAGGTCCCGGCGGTGTCGTCCTCGGTGGTCGAGGGGCGGATCGGGAGGACCCCCGGCTCGGCGAGCACGACCTCGACGAGCCGTCGGGCGCGGCGCAGCACCGGGCCGGTCACGACGGGCTCGTCCCCGGCCCCGGGGCCGATCGGCGTCGTCTGGGAGCGGTGGGCGGCGAGGGCGGCCTCGCGCGCGTCGAGGGCCGCGCGGTCCAGCTCGACGACGTGCACCCGCGACCAGTTCAGGTCGTCGGGGGTGCCCCAGTGCCAGAGCCACAGCGGGTAGTGGGCCACCGCTGCCCCGCTGCGCCGGCCGGCCTCGAGCGCGGCCCGCCCGGCGGCGTCGTGGTCCGGGTGGCCGTCGTCCAGCCAGGGCGCGAGGAGCAGCGTGCGCGGTCCGGTCCGCCCGGCGACGGCGTCCGCCAGGACCTCCTCGAGCGCGTCGAGCCCACCGTCCGGCATCCCGAGGTGCTCGACCACCGCACCTGCGACCAGCCGCTCGACCGCGGCCTCCACCTCGGACCGACGGACCCGCCCCAGCAGCTCCGGGGTCCACGCGGTCGCTTCCGGGTGCGAGGCCTCGCCGTCGGTCGCGACGACGACGCGGACCGGGAGCCCGTGCCGGCCGGCGAGCGCGACGAGGCCCCCGACGCCGAGCGACTCGTCGTCGGGGTGCGCGGCGAGGACGAGCAGCTCGTCGAAGTCGTCCCGGAGC
>JACXUW010000129.1 GCA_014763705.1 Micrococcales bacterium
GAACACGCCGTGTGGACCCGCCGCGACACGGCGTGTTCTGTTCACTCGACGGGGTTCAGCGGGGCGGGAGGGTCGCCCGCCGGTGGCACAACGTGACAGGACTCGCGTCCCGGAGTCGTGCGCAGGTGCCCCCTCCGGCCGTGACCGGCACGCCCGGGCGCCCGTAGACTCCCGGGGTGAGCACCGCCACCGACGTCGACCCGACGGCGCGCGCCCGGGAGATCCTCGGCGTCTCGCGCCTCACCAACTCCGCCCTCACCGGCTGGCTGCACGGCCTGCCGGGGGTCGACCAGGTCGGCTGCGAGGCCCGGGCCGCGGCCCTGTCCACCCGCTCGGTCAAGACGACGAGCAAGGCGTGGGCCATCGACACCGCCATCTCGATGATCGACCTCACGACGCTGGAGGGCGCCGACACCCCCGGTAAGGTCCGCGGCCTCTGCACCCGGGCCCTCGTCCCGGACCCCACCGACCCGAGCACGCCGAGCCCCGCGGCGGTCTGCGTCTACGGCGACATGGTCGGCACCGCACGAGAGGTCCTCGGCGGCAGCGGCGTGCGCATCGCCGCCGTCGCCACCGCGTTCCCGAGCGGCCGGGCCAGCCGCGCGGTCAAGCTCGCCGACGTCCGCGACGCCGTCGAGGCCGGGGCCGACGAGATCGACATGGTCATCGACCGCGGGGCGTTCCTCGCCGGGGACTACCTCACCGTCTTCCGCGAGGTCGCCGAGACCAAGGAGGCCTGCGGCGACGCCCGCCTCAAGGTGATCATGGAGACCGGCGAGCTCGCCACCTACGACAACGTCCGCCGCGCTTCGTGGCTCTCGATGCTCGCCGGCGGCGACTTCATCAAGACCTCCACCGGCAAGATCTCCCCCGCCGCGACCCTCCCGGTCACCCTCGTGATGCTCGAGGCGGTCCGTGACTGGCGCGACGCCACGGGCGAGCAGGTCGGGGTCAAGCCGGCGGGCGGCATCCGCACGAGCAAGGACGCCATCAGGTACCTCGTGACGGTCAACGAGGTCGCCGGCGAGGAGTGGCTCGACAACCACTGGTTCCGGTTCGGCGCCTCGAGCCTGCTCAACGACCTCGTGCTGCAGCGCCAGAAGATGACGACGGGTGCCTACTCCGGCGCCGACTACGTCGCCGACGACGCCCCCAGCGGCTACTGACCCCCGACGCCACCAGACGCCACCCGACGCCACCAGACGCAAGGACAGCAGCGAATGCCCACCTTCGAGTACGCGCCGGCCCCCGAGTCCCGGGCGGTCGTCGACATCGCGAGCAGCCACGGCCTGTTCATCGGCGGCGAGTTCGTCGAGGCCACCGGCGGGAAGCCGTTCAAGACGGTCAACCCGGCCACCGAAGAGGTCCTCTCCGAGGTCTCCGAGGCGAGCGCTGACGACGTCGACGCCGCCGTCCGCGCGGCCCGCACCGCCTACACCCGCGTGTGGTCGCGGATGAGCGGCGCGGACCGCGGCAAGTACCTCTACCGGATCGCGCGGATCATCCAGGAGCGGGCCCGCGAGCTCGCCGTGCTCGAGACCCTCGACAACGGCAAGCCGATCAAGGAGAGCCGCGACGTCGACATCCCGCTCGTCGCCGCGCACTTCTTCTACCACGCGGGCTGGGCCGACAAGCTGTCCTACGCGTCGCTCGGCGAGAACCCCCGGCCGGTCGGCGTCGTCGGCCAGGTCATCCCGTGGAACTTCCCGCTGCTCATGCTGGCGTGGAAGGTCGCGCCGGCCCTCGCGTGCGGCAACACCGTCGTCCTCAAGCCGGCCGAGACCACGCCCCTCACCGCGCTGCTGTTCGCCGAGATCTGCCAGCAGGCCGAGCTGCCGCCCGGCGTCGTCAACATCGTCACCGGCGCCGGCGCCACCGGGCAGGCCATCGTCGACCACCCGGGCATCGACAAGCTCGCGTTCACCGGGTCCACGGGCGTCGGCAAGATGATCGCCCGCTCGATCGCCGGCACCCGCAAGAAGGCCACGCTCGAGCTCGGCGGCAAGGGCGCGAACATCATCTTCGACGACGCCGCCATCGACCAGGCGGTCGAGGGCATCGTCACCGGCATCTTCTTCAACCAGGGCCACGTGTGCTGTGCCGGCAGCCGGATCCTGGTGCAGGAGAACGTCGCCGACGAGGTCGTGCGCCGACTCAAGCGGCGCCTCGGCACGCTGCGGGTCGGTGACCCGATGGACAAGAACACCGACGTCGGCGCCATCAACAGCCGCGCCCAGCTGCAGCGCATCGAGGAGCTGACGGCGGTCGGCGAGAAGGAGGGCGCCGAGCGCTGGGACTCCGGCTGCGCCCTGCCGACCAACGGCTTCTGGTTCCGCCCCACGGTCTTCAGCAACGTGTCGCAGACGCACCGCATCGCCCAGGAGGAGATCTTCGGGCCGGTCGTCTCGGTGCTCACCTTCCGCACGCCGGGCGAGGCGGTGGCCAAGGCGAACAACACGCCGTACGGCCTCTCCGCCGGCATCTGGACCGAGAAGGGCAGCCGCATCCTCTGGATGGCCGACCAGCTGCGCGCCGGCGTCGTCTGGGCCAACACGTTCAACAAGTTCGACCCCACGTCGCCGTTCGGCGGCTACAAGGAGTCCGGGTACGGTCGCGAGGGCGGACGCCACGGGCTGGAGGCCTACGTGAAGACCGGGAGCGAGCAGTGAGCGCGCGCGTCGACGTCCGCAAGACGTACAAGCTCTACATCGGCGGGAAGTTCCCCCGGTCCGAGAGCGGCCGCTCCTACGAGGTGATGGCCGCTCCGTCGGGGCGCCGCGCCACGCCGCGCTTCCTCGCGAACGCCGCGATGGGCTCGCGCAAGGACGCCCGCGACGCCGTCGTCGCCGCCCGCAAGGCCCAGCCCGGATGGGCCGGGGCGACCGCCTACAACCGCGGCCAGGTGCTCTACCGCGTCGCCGAGGTGATGGAGGGCCGCCGCGCGCAGCTCGCCCAGGACGTGCGCGACTCCGAGGGCCTGACCCCGGCGCGCGCCGAAGCGGTCGTGTCCGCCGCCATCGACCGGTGGGTCTGGTACGCCGGCTGGGCCGACAAGTACCCGCAGGTGCTCGGCGGCCTCAACCCGGTGGCCGGGCCGTACTTCGACATCTCCGCGCCGGAGCCGACCGGGGTGGTGGCGGTGCTCGCGCCCCAGGCGTCCTCGCTGCTCGGTCTGGTGTCGGTCGTCGCCCCGGTCGTCGTGTCGGGCAACACGTGCGTCGTCCTCGCCTCCGAGGAGCGGCCGCTGCCGGCCATCGACCTCGCCGAGTGCCTCGCCACCTCCGACGTGCCGGGCGGCGTGGTCAACGTCGTCACCGGGCGCACCGCCGAGGTCGCGCCGTGGCTGGCCTCGCACCGCGACGTCAACGCCATCGACCTCACCGGGGCCGCCGACGCGCCGGGGGTCGAGTGGGGCGAGCTCGAGCTGGCCGCCGCCGAGAACCTCAAGCGGGTGCTGCGCCCCGGAGGGTCCGGTCCGGAGGCGGTCGAGCCCGACTTCGAGCCGACCCCCGGCCTCTCCCGGCTCTCGGCGTTCCTCGAGACCAAGACCGTCTGGCACCCCAAGGGCCGCTGACTCCCGTTCTCCTCCCCGAACGTGTGTGAAGAACGTCGGTATGACGACGCTCTTCACACACGTTCGGGGAAAACGGGGGGCCACAAACCCCTTGGCGGGGTCACCTGGTCATACGGTCCGGGGATGGCTGACACGACCACCCTCTCGACCGCGCTCGACCAGCTCGTCGACCTCCTCGGGGACGTCGACGACGACACCGCCGCACGCACGACCCCCTGCTCCGACTGGACGGTGGCCGAGCTCGCCGACCACGTCGTCCACGGCACGCACAACTTCGCCCGCGGGGTGCGCGGGGAGGACGTCGACTGGGCCGCCGCCGCGCCCTCGGTCTCGGGCGACCGCGCCGCCGCGATGCGCGCCGCGGCCGACGACCTCCTCGCGGCGTGGGCCGACGCCCCCGAGGATGCGGACGGTCCCCCGCCGGAGTGGCAGTGCTCCGAGCTGGCGGTGCACACGTGGGACCTCGCCCGGGCGCTCGGGGTCGACACGGCAAACCTCGACCAGTCGGTCGCCGAGAAGGGTGGCGAGTTCATGCGTCCGTCGCTGACCGACGAGAACCGGGGCAGCGCGTTCGGCCCGGAGCGCCCGGCGCCGGAGGGGGCCGACGCGTACACGAGCCTCGCCGCGTTCGCCGGCCGCGAGGTCTGACGGGGCGCGTCGGCGGGTCGATGCCTGGCCGCGAATCTCGTTCTGCTGAGGGCGAACTGCCGTCCACAGGCCCTTGCCGTTCGAACGTGAGTTCGGTACGATGAGGCATGGACAGGGGGAGCATCTCGAGCCGCATCGCGGACCTTCGTGCGGAGGTCTCGGCGCTGGGTCGTGCGCTGGCCGAGGACGGGTCGGGGCTGGCGCCGGAGGACGCGTTCGCGCTCGCCGGGGAGGCCCAGCACCTGGCCAACTCCGCGGACGGCCTGGTCGCGGTGGCTGCCTCATGGGGGGCTCGGGTCGAGGTGCGCCTGTCCGGGGCCGGTCCGGTGGAGCGGGTGCACCCGGTCGGGTTCGTCGACCCGATGTCGCCGGCGATGTTCTGCCTCGAGGCGGGCCTGACCGAGGGGTTGGCCGGTCGGAAGGTGACGCTCGGTGCCACGCTCGGCGAACGGTTCCCTCACGTGCGCCTCCTGCTCTTGCAGGGCGAGGTGACGGCCGTATCGGCGCAGAAGGTCGTCGACGCGTGCGCCGGCCTCGACGTCGACGCCTGCCTGCGGGTGGATGCCGAGCTCGCTGGCCGGCTGGCGGGGATGGACCCGGCCCGGGTGACCTCGGAGGCGCGAAGGGTGGCGACGCGGGTGGCGGCCGACCAGGTCGCCGCCCATGCCGCGACCACGAAGCGGGGTCGGTGCGTCGAGGTGCGGGCCGGGGTGGACGGGCTGACCGACTGGTTCGGCTCGCTCCCCACCGCCACCTCGGCGGCGATGTGGTCGGCCGTCGAGGAGCTCGCCGGGCAGTACCGGACGGTCGACGCCGACCTGTCGCTGCCGGAGGCCCGCGCGGATGCGCTGGCCGACCTGGTCCTGCGGAACGTCACCGTCTCGGCGCAGGTGACGCTCGGGGTGCCAGTCGTCACCGACCAGTCCACCCCGGAGCCCACACAGGGTGAGCGGTTCCGGGTCGAGTGGGACGACGAGGACACCGTCGTCGACGCCGTCACCGGCGTCGAGACCCGTTACGCCGACCTCGACCGGGCGAGCCGGGAGGAGCTGTCCTGGCGGGAGGAGCCGCCGGAGCCGACCGGGGACCTCATCACCGTCATGGCCGCGCTGGGGCCGGGGTCCTGGGTGTCGGGGGCGCAGCTGCCGGGCGTCGGCTGGGTGGACGCCACGACGATGGCCAGCCTCCTCAAGACCCTCCCGCTGGAGGTCGCCCGAGCCGTCCTCGACGCCCCGACCGGCACCCTGGCCTCCCTGACCACCGCCGCCTACCGGCCCACCAAGGCCATCGCCGACTTCGTCAAGACCCGCGACGGCACCTGCCGGATGTGGGGCTGCTCGAGACCGGCTGCGCGCTGCGACGTCGACCACTGCCGACCCTGGCCCGACGGGCAGACCATCCCCACCGAGCTCGAGTCCCTGTGCCGGCACCACCACCGGTTCAAGCAGACCGGCCAATGGCGACCGGTCCTCGACCCCGACGGCACCCTCACCTGGCACGGCCCCAACGCCGCGACCCGCACCACCGAACCCGAGCACCGCCGTGTGCCCGCCCTGGAGCGGTGAGTTCGCAACCCGAGACCGGTCAGACCATGGACCACCCGTTCCCGCACCACCGAGGAGAGCCGTGAAGCTGTTGCTCACGTCGGGCGGCGTCACGAACGCCACGATCCACGCCGCGCTCGTCGAGCTGCTCGGCCGACCCGTCGAGGAGGCCCGCGCCCTCTGCATCCCGACCGCGCAGTGGGGCCACCCGATGTGCGGGCCCGGCAGCGTGCAGCGGGTCGTGGGCGGCGGGGCCGGGTCGCCGCACCTCACCGGGCTCGGCTGGGGGTCGCTCGGCGTCCTCGAGCTCACCGCCCTGCCGAGCATCGGCGAGGAGCGCTGGCTGCCGTGGGTGCGCGACGCCGACGTCCTGCTCGTCGACGGCGGCGACGCCACCTACCTCGCGCACTGGATGCGCGAGTCCGGACTCGCCGCGCTGCTGCCCACCCTCACCGACACCGTGTGGGTGGGCGTCAGCGCAGGAAGCATGGTCCTGACCCCGCGGATCGGCGACGACTTCGTCGAGTGGCCGGGCGCCCCCGACGACCGCACCCTGGGCCTCGTCGACGTCGCGATCTTCCCCCACCTCGACGCCTTCCCGCACAACACGATGGCCGACGCCGAGCGATGGGCGGCGTCCCTCGACCTCCCGGCCTACGCGCTCGACGAGCAGAGCGCGCTGCGCGTCGTCGACCGTGCGGTCGAGGTGGTCTCCGAGGGCCGGTGGCGGTACTTCGAGCGCTGACCCTCCTCGGACGATGCGTCGACGTCAGCGCCGCAGGGCCTTAACCCCGGGACCGGTCAGCTCGTCGAGGACCACCCCTCGCCCGGTGAGACCGAGGGCCAGCGCCTCGAGCGTCCCGGCGACCTCGGCGCCGTCACCCCAGCGCCAGTCGGCGTCGGTGGCGCGCAACGAGATCCCGGCCAGGCGGCCGGGGTCGAGCAGGCTCGGCAGCGGCGCCGGCCCGGTGAGGTGGTCGAGCACCTCGACCCAGTCCGCGGGCGGGACGTCGGCGTCGAGGCCGAGCGGCCGGGCCAGGTCACGCAGGTGGATGCACGTGTCCGTGAACGGGCCGACCGGGCCGACCCGCGGCGGGTCGACCTCGTCACCGGCGTGCTCACGGAGCAGTCGGACCAGCTCGGCGGGCTCCCGCCGGGCCAGCCGGCGGGCGACGGCGTCGACCGTGGCGTCGGTGTCGCCACGGTGGCGCAGCGCGACGAGGACGAAGCGACCGAAGCCGACGAACACCGGCTGGAGCAGGTGGCCGGCCAGGTGCCGGACCGTCCATCCCGCGCAGAGCGTGTCCGCCTGCCACTGCGCCGGAGTCAGCCCGTCGAGCACGTCGGCCACGAGGAGCCGGTTGCGCGTCGTGCGGTCGAACAGGTCGCTGCGGTCCATCGCGCCCCCTCCTCGTCGTGCCACCGGGTCCCGGCGACCGGTTGACACCCAAGGTGTCATATACCTGACCCGGATGACAACCCCGGTGTCAGACTGGGCGCGTGTCCGCCCCGCTCACCCCCGACCACCTCGGCCCCCGGCTCGCCGAGGTCTACCAGCTGCTCGGCACCGTGTACCGCCAGGTGCAGCGCCGCGTCGAGACCGACGAGCCCGCGATGGGGATGTCCGTCGGCGTCCGGGCGGTCCTCGACGCCCTGCACCGGCGCGACGGCCCCGCGACGGTCCCCCGGCTCGCCGCCGACCTCGAGCTGAGTCGCCAGTTCGTCCAGCGGATGGTCAACGACGCCCTCGACGCGGGATGGCTCGAGCGCCGGGACAACCCGTCCCACCGCCGCTCGGTCCTCCTCGCGCTGACGCCCGCGGGCCGGGCGGCCATCGCCGCGGTGGTCGGTCGGGAGCACGCCCTGATGGGCGCCACCCCCGGCGGGCTGACCGAGGAGGACGTGGCGACGACGCTGCGGGTCCTCGGCGCGATGCGCACCGCCCTCGACCGGCTGGACCGGGCGCCGTCCTGAGCCCTCTCGGCCGCGTCGCCGGGTACCGCGCCGCGCACCTAGGATGGTCGCCCGTGGAGGCCCCGGACGACGCGCGCGAGAAGCCCGGACCGTCCCCGGAAAGCACCCTCGACAGCACTCCGCACGTCACGCCCGACCGGCGCCGCGTCGTCGTCCTCGCCGGCCCGAGCGGCGCCGGCAAGTCCCGCCTCGCCCACCGCCTGCACGCGGCCCGCGGCTGGCCGGTCTTCCGGCTCGACGACTTCTACCGCGACGAGGACGACCCGGCGATGCCCCGCCACCCCGAGCTCGGCATCGTCGACTGGGACCACCCGGACAGCTGGGACGGCGAGCGAGCGGTCGCCGCCCTGCACGAGCTGCTCGCCACCGGATGCACCGAGCTGCCGGTGTACGACATCTCCCGCAGCCGGGCGGTCGGTGCGCACGAGGTCACGGCGCGGCCCGACGACCTCGTCCTCGCCGAGGGGATCTTCGCCGCCGAGGTCGTCGCGCGGCTCGACGCCGAGGGGATCCTGCACAGCGCGTGGTGCGTGCACCACCGGCCCGCCGTGACGTTCGTGCGCCGGCTGCTGCGCGACCTGCGCGAGCGCCGCAAGGCCCCCGCGGTGCTCGTCCGGCGCGGGTGGCGGCTCATGCGCGACGAGCCGGGGATCGTCGCCCGGCAGACCGCCCTCGGGGCCGTGGGATCCCGCGCAGCGGCCGTGGAGGCGCACCTCCTCGGTTAGGGTGGCGCCGTGACCGTCGAGGGGGCCCGAGGATGAGCGACCAGCCCTGGGT
>JACXUW010000592.1 GCA_014763705.1 Micrococcales bacterium
GTGCTCACCGGGGCCGCGGTGGGTGCCCCCGACGACCGTCTCCCACAGCGGCCGGTCGATGACCGCCCTGCCGTCGCCGCGGTGGGCCTTGAGGATGGCCCGGAACGGGGTCGAGAACGTGCCGTCGGCGACGACCGAGGGGTGCAACCACCGGAACGCGGTCTGGAAGGTCCACAGGTCGTACGGGAGGATCGTCCCGGCGGTCAGCGGCGGGTCGCCGGGACCGAGGCTGGGGAACGGGGGCGCGGTGGCGACCGGCCAGCGCGGCCGCACGACGACGTCCGGGCTCGACAGGTCGGGCAGCACGACGGGGACCCGCGCGGCGTCGACCTGGCGGGGATGGGCGAGTGGCGTCGGCGAGACCCGCCGGTCGTCGGCGTCGTGCACCCGGACCCACGTGTGGCGCGGGGCCGCCGGGCCGAGCTCGAGCTGGAAGAGGCCGCGCGACTGCATCGCGACCCGCAGCACCCGCGAGGTGCGTGCGTCGACGGCGGCGTCGTAGCCGGCGGCGCCGGGGAGCACCCGGGCCGGGTCGACCCACACGGCGAGGTCCTGCGCGGCCGCCCACGGCAGGCCGTTGTCGAGGCGGGTCCAGCCGGCGGCGCCGCCGTGGCCGCCGGTGCGGTCGGCCCGGGTGGCGGTCCACACCCCGGTCACCGTCCCGACGTAGACGTTCGCGGTGGCCACCGGGTCGACGACGACGGCGTACGCGGGGTCGAGCGGCCCGCCGAGCGCGGACCGCAGTGCGGTGGCGTGGAACTCGCCGTCGAGGTTGTTGAAGTACACGAGCGTCTCGGAGGTGCCACCCCGGAAGGTGAAGGCCGAGACGTAGAAGTCGAGCGTCCCAGGCACCGGAGCGACGTCGGTGAGGGTCATCTCGTCCGAGAGGCCGGTCGTGCCGTCCTTGGGCCAGTACTCGACGTCCCACGTGCCCCCGCCGCGGTCGGTGTAGCGGGCGATGCCCTCGTGGTAGACCGCCAGGAGGGTGCTCGCGTCGGCCCAGCGCAGCGACTCGACGCTGCCCGCGTAGACCCTCGGGGTCCCGTCGAACGGCTGCCCCCAGCGGTCCCCGGCGACGACCATGACGGCGTCCGCGCCGGCGGACGGCCGGGCCCGCCGGTCGCGCCACGCCGTGCCCGTGGTGAACGGCAGGACGCGCCAGGTCGGGGTCGCCGCGTCGGTCAGGTCGTCGCACACCCACACCCGGTAGGTCCCGATGGCCACCCGGCCGGTGTGGGGTCCGCCGGCCACGGCCGCCGCGCCGGAGTAGAAGGCCGAGCGCCGGTCCTCGGTGTCGTTCTCGAGGACGCCCGGGCGGCGGGCCCGGCGCTGCATCGGGTCGCGGTAGCGCGGGTGGTCGCACCGCCAGCTCGCCGACACGTACTGGTCGAGCATCACCTCGGGGTGCCCCGGGTGGAACAGTACGCCGCCGCCGTCGCCGAGGTGCACCTCCTCCCAGACCGTGTCGCCGACCCGGACGACGGTTCCGTTGTCCTGCAGGCCGGCCGCGACGAGCTGGGAGCTGACGGGGTGCACCGCGAGGAAGCCCGGCTCGGTCGTCACGAGCCCGGTGTTGCGCGCGGAGAAGGTCTCGACCCGGCCGGACTCGGACGAGGCGAAGACCCCGCCGTCGCAGCCGACCCACACCTGGTGCACCTC
>JACXUW010000130.1 GCA_014763705.1 Micrococcales bacterium
CACCGGCACCCTCCGCACCGCCGCCGAGCGCCTGCCCGCCATCGCCGACATGGGCTTCGACGTCGTCTACCTCACCCCGGTGCACCCCATCGGGCAGGCGCTCGGCGGCGGTGCGGAGGGTGCCGGTGACCCAGCGGTGCTCCTTCTCGTCGTACCGCGCGCCCTCGCTGCGCGGGAAGAGCTCGTACCAGGCGCCGTAGAGCGCACGCTCGCGCTCGACGAGCAGGGCGTGCTCGGCCGACGGCGAGACCTTCTCGCGCAGCGGCCGGGCGCCGAGCTCGGCCTCGACCGCCGCGTCGGTGCCGGCCTTGAGGCGGACCGTGGGCGGGCGGGAGGCGTCGCGCAGGGTCCGCACGGCGTCGACGAGCACCTGCTCCTGGGCCGCGGTCCGGTCGACCTCGTCGAGCGCCCGCTCGAGGACCAGCGCCCCCTCCTCGAGCATCAGCTCGGTGTCGACGTCCGCGGCCACCTTGATCGTCGCGTCGTGCTCCCACGTGCCGTAGGGGTCCGACCACCCCTCGACCCGGTAGGACCACCAGCCGGTGCGGTCGGCGGCGACCCGGGCGACCCAGGTGTCGAGCCCGGGGTTGGTGCACGTCATCGGCAGCTGCCGCTCGACGCCGTCGGGGTCGGTGAGGACGAGGGTGGCGTTGACCGCGTCGTGGCCCTCGCGGAAGACGGTGGCCACGACCTCGATCTCCTCGCCGACGACGGCCTTCGCCGGGCGGGCTCCGTGGTCGACGCACGGTCTGACGTCCTGGACCGGGATTCGGCCGATCGGGACCTGGGGCGGGGCGGTGCGGAGGGCATCACTCACCCCACCGAACCTACACGGACGCGGGTGGGTGGCGTGAGGTGCGGGACCCGCCCGTCCGCGGTCCGGTCAGGCGTGCCAGATGCGCTCGAGGTAGTCGCGCATCGAGCGGTCGGAGGAGAAGAAGCCGGAGCGCGCGACGTTGAGGATGGCGGCACGCGACCAGCCGTCCTCGTCGGCGTACGCGGCGTCCACCCGGGCCTGCGCGTCGAGGTAGGACTGGAAGTCCGCGAGGGCCATGAAGGCGTCCTCGTGCAGCAGGTTGTCGATGACGGGGGCGACGGCCTGGCGGTCGCCGTCGGTGAACCGTCCGCTCGCGAGGAGGTCGATCGTGCTGCGCAGATGCGGGTTCTCCTCGTAGTACATCGAGGGCGAGTACCCCGGCCGCAGCCGCTCGACCTCGGGCTCGGTCATCCCGAAGAGGAAGAAGTTGTCGTCGCCGACGAGCCGCCGGATCTCGACGTTCGCGCCGTCGTCCGTGCCGATGGTCAGGGCGCCGTTGAGGGCGAACTTCATGTTGCCGGTGCCCGAGGCCTCCTTGCCCGCGAGCGAGATCTGCTCGGAGAGGTCGGCGGCCGGGATGAGCTTCTCGGCGAGGGTGACGTTGTAGTTCGCCGGGAACGCGACCGAGAGCCGGCCGGCGACCGCGGGGTCGGTGTTGACGACGTCGGCCACGGCGTTGATGAGGAAGATGATCTCCTTGGCCATGTGGTAGCCCGGCGCCGCCTTCGCGCCGAACACGAAGGTGCGCGGCGTCACCTGCTCGACCGGGACGCGGCCGGACACCACGTCGTCGTAGAGCGAGACGATGTGCAGCAGCTTGAGGGTCTGGCGCTTGTACTCGTGGAGGCGCTTGACCATGACGTCGAGCATCGTGTCGTGCGGCAGCTCGAGGCCGTCGCGCACCCGGAGCAGGTCGTGCAGCCGCTGCTTGTTCGCCTGCTTGACCCGGCGGAACTCGGCGCGGAAGCTCGCGTCCTCCGCGTACGGCTCGAGCTCGCGGAGGCGGTCGAGGTCGGTGACCCAGCCCTCGCCGAGGGTGTCCGTGAGCAGCTCGGAGAGCCGGCGGTTGGCGAGCCGGACGAAGCGCCGCGGGGTGACGCCGTTGGTGACGTTGGTGAACTTCTCCGGCCACAGCTGGCTGAAGTCGGGGAGCACCTTGTCGCGCAGCAGCTGGCTGTGCAGCTCGGCGACGCCGTTGACCTTCGCCCCGGCGACCGTCGCGAGGTAGGCCATCCGCACCGAGCGCTGGGGGTGCTCGCCGATGATCGACATCCGGCGCACCCGCATCTCGTCACCGGGAAAGGCCTCGCGGACCTCCTCGAGGAACTCCTCGTTGATCCGGTAGATGATCTCGAGGTGGCGGGGCAGGAGGCGGCCGAGCAGCTCGACCGGCCACACCTCGAGCGCCTCCGGCAGCAGCGTGTGGCAGGTGTAGGCGAAGCACTTCCGGGTGATCTCCCACGCCTCGTCCCACGCGAAGCCCTTGCGGTCGACGAGGATCCGCATCAGCTCGGGGATGGCGATGACGGGGTGGGTGTCGTTGAGCTGGAAGATGATCCGCTCGTCCAGGCGCCGGAGGTCGTAGTCGGCGGGCAGCGTGTTGTCGATGAAGTCGTGGAGCGAGCAGGCGACGAAGAAGTACTGCTGCTGGAGGCGCAGCTCCTTGCCCTGCGGCGTCGAGTCCTCGGGGTAGAGGACCTTCGAGATGTTCTCGGCGAAGGTCTGGGCCCGGACCGCCTGCGCGTAGTCGCCGGAGTTGAAGATCTGGAGGTCGAAGGCCTGGGTGGCGCGGGCGCTCCACAGCCGCAGCGTGTTGACGACGCCGTTGCGGAAGCCCGGGACCATGTAGTGGTAGGGCATCCCGAGCACCTGCCAGTCGGGGAGCCAGCGGGTGCGCTCGCGGCCCTGGGCGTCGGTGGTCGTCTCGGTGCGGCCGCCGAAGCTCACGAGCACCTGGCGCTCCGGGTGCGGGAACTCCCACGGGCTGCCGAGCGAGAGCCACGAGTCGGGCACCTCGACCTGGCGGTCCTCCTCGAAGGTCTGCCGGAAGATGCCGTACTCGTAGCGGATGCCGTAGCCGATGGTCGGCACGTCCATCGTCGCGAGCGAGTCGACGAAGCAGGCGGCGAGCCGGCCGAGTCCACCGTTGCCGAGGCCCGGCTCGACCTCCTGGGCGCGCAGGGTGGCGATGTCGATGCCGCAGCGGTGCATCGCCTCCTCGGCGATGTCCTGGAGGTTGGTCGCGAGGAGGTTGTTGCCGAGCTGGCGGCCGAGGAGGTACTCCGCCGACAGGTAGCCGACGGTCTTCTGCTGCGCCTGGCGGCGGCGGGCGCCGGTCTCGAGCCAGTCCGCCATGAGGTAGCGCCGCACCGTGCGGGCCAGGGCGAGGTACTGGTCGTTGACCGTGGACTGGGACAGCAGCGTGCCCTGGCCGTAGTTCAGCTCGGCGAGGAAGGTCTCGACGAAGCCGTCGACCGTGTTCGACGGCTGGACGACGGGGCCGGAGGCCAGCGGGTGGCTGGTCCGGAACGCCGGACCGATCCGTCGCACGTCGGTCGACGGCGACTCGTCGGACACGACGGAGGGGGAGGGCACGGTGTCGGTCATCGGTGCGGTCCTTCGGGGCACGGTGGTGGTTCGGGCGCGGCGGCGGTGGCGCGCTGACACAGGGTAGCGACCCGGTGCGGAAACGCTTGCACAGTTCGGTGGATGAGCGGCGCGCCGTGACGCGTGGGGCTCACGGGGCGGCGACCAGCCGGTCGCGGGTGACCTCGGCGAGCCTCGGGCAGCCGGTGAGGGCCATCGTCAGGTCGAGCTCGGCGGCGACGTTGCGCAGCACCTCGGCCACGCCCTCCTCGCCGGCCAGGGCCAGCCCGTAGACGTGCGGCCGCCCGAGGCCGACCGCCGTGGCCCCGAGGGCGAGGGCGACGAAAGCGTCGGCGCCGGAGCGGACGCCGGAGTCGAGGACGACCGGCATCAGCGAGCCGCGGGAGCGCACCGCCTCGACGACACCGGGCAGCGCGTCGAGGGCGCCGACCGACCGGTCCACCTGCCGCCCACCGTGGTTCGAGACCCAGAGGCCGTCGACGCCGGCGTCGAGGGCTCGCACGGCGTCGTCCGGGTCGAGGACGCCCTTGAGGACCACCGGCAGCGAGGTCAGCTCGCGCAGCCGGGGCAGGTCGGCCCAGGTGAGCGAGGGGCGGGAGAAGACCTCGAGGAAGGTCTCGACGGCCGCCCGGGGCACCGGCGAGGTGAGGTTCTCGCGCGTGGCGCCGGGGTGGTTGCGGCTCATCGCGAGCAGGGTGCGGACGGCCGCGGGGGTCGGCCGCGGCTGCGGCTCCTCGGGTCCGTCGGCGGCGGCCGCGACCCGCTCGGCGACGAGCCGCCGGAAGACCGGGTCCGAGGTGTACTGCGCGATGCCCTCGCCGCGGGCGAACGGCAGGTGGCCGAGGTCGAGGTCGCGCGGGCGCCAGCCGAGGTAGCCGGTGTCGAGGGTGACGACGAGGACCTCGGCACCGCACGCCTCGGCGCGCCGGACGAGCGAGGCCGCGAGGTCGTCGTCGTTGCTCCAGTACAGCTGGTACCAGAACCCGTGGCCGCCGAGATCGGCGGCCACCGTCTCCATCGGCACCGAGGCCTGGGTGCTGAGCACCGGGGTGACGCCCTGGCCCCGGGCCGCGCGGGCGACGGCGAGGTCGGCGTCCGGGTGGGCCGCGGAGAGGACGCCGATGGGGGAGACGAGCAGCGGACTCGGGTGACGCCGGCCGAACAGCTCGACCGACAGGTCGCGCTCGGCGGTGTCGACGAGCATCCTCGGCAGCACCCGCCACCGCTCGAAGGCCGCCCGGTTGGCGCGCGCGGTGGCCTCGCCGCCGGCGGACCCCGCGACGTAGGCGAAGCCGCGGCGCGACATCACCCGCTCGGCGGCCTCCTCGAGGCGGGTGCCGTCGGTCGGGACGGCGGGGCGCCGCCCGAACGAACCGGCCCGGTAGACGGCGGACTGGGCGAGGCGACCGATGCCTGGAGCGACCACGACCGCCTGTCTACCGGATGCGACCGTCCGGCGGTACCTCCGGTGGCGACCGGCTCCCGCGGCCCTAGGGTGCCGGTGTGCAGCGATTCGCCTGGGCCCCGTGGGGCCTGCTCCTCGTCGTCCTCGACCTGCGGGTCGGCCTCTGGGACGTCCTGCCCGACGTCGTCGGCTTCGCGTGGCTCGTCGTCGCGCTCACCGGTGCCGAGCGGGTGGGCCGCCCGTTCGTCCTCGCTCGCTCGGCGGCGATGGTCGGGGTGCCGGCGGCGCTGGTCACCGGGACCCCGCTGCTCGCCGTGAGCCGGCCCCTGCTCGTCGCGGCGCTCGTCGTCCAAGCGGCGGCCTTCGCCGTCGCGCTGTGGGCCCTGGCCTCCGGCGTCCTCGAGCACTCGGACGACGAGGCCGCGCGGCGCTGGGCCGCCCGGCTGCGCCCGGCGGCCGCCGCGCTCGGTGTCCTCCTCGTCCTCACCGACCCGGCCGTCTACCTCGTCACCTCGGCCTCGGCGCTCGCGGTGCCGGTCAGCCTGCTCTGGCTGCTCGCCCGGCTGGCCGAGGCGGTCGTCGGCGTGCTCGTCGTCGTCCTGCTCCAGCGGGTGGCCCGCTCGGGCGAGCTGAGGCCCGCCTGAGCGGGACCGCTCAGCGCAGGTAGGGGATCGTGCGGTCGAGCAGGCCGCGCTCCTTGAGCTCGGCGCGCAGCGGGATCTCGTCGTCGATCCAGCCGCTCTGCTTGATGCCCCAGAACGACGCGTGGTCGGGGCCGTAGCCGAGCAGCTGCTGGTGCAGCGGGCTCAGGCCCTTGAACCACTCGGAGTCCTGGTCGGCGACCGCCTCGTCGAGCGGGCGGATCCAGCGGTAGGTGTAACCGATGAACATCAGCTTCCGGATGCGCTCGCTCTTGTTCATCGAGCGGCTGTGCCAGATGCGCCGGTCGAAGATGAACGCGTCACCCGGCTCGAGGCACACCTCGGTGGCCCCCTCGGGCTCGATGATCGGGTCGCCCGGCTTCTCGGGGCGGCCGGCGAGCGTGTTGTTCTTGTGGCTGCCCGGGATGACCTTGGTGTTGCCGTAGCCCGGCTCGGAGAGGTCGGTCAGCGCGTAGCAGATCTTCGTCATGAACATCGGGCGGACGTCCATGTCGATGTCGGAGTTCTGCCGGTAGCCGTCCTGGTGCCAGTTCCAGAAGGGCGGCTCGTCCTTCGGCGGGTTGACGTCGATGTGGTTGTGGTGCGTGTAGATGTTCCAGCCCATGGTCCCCCAGATGTAGGGGAAGGTCGTGGGCCAGGTGAGCAGCTCGGGGAAGCGCGGGTCCTTGTGCAGCCACCCCATGACGTGGATGGAGCGGTCCGGGCGCAGCTCGCCGGCGGCCTCCTCCTCGGCGTAGATGCGGTCGACCGCGTCCTCGAAGTACGCGCGGTCCTCCTCGGGGAGGGCGTTCTTGATGACGACGAAGCCGTCGCGGTCGTACTGCTCGCGGATGGCGGGGTCGATCGGCTCGAAGCCGGTCGGCGCGGGCGCGGTCGCGGTCATGCTCGGGTGCTCCTCGGACTCGTGGGCGGGATGCGGTGGCTCCGGCCAGTCTAGGACGGGCCGCTGGCGTAGAGACGCAAGGTCATCGCCGGCACGACCGCTCCGCCGTCGGCCGGCTCGCCGTCCGCGGGGGGCCGCTCCCACGCGCTGTCCCACACCAGCCGGTGCCCGCCGGTGGTCGGCAGCGTCACCTCGACCGGGTGCGCCGCACCGTTGACGACGAGGAGCGCACCGGGCTGGTCGTCGGCCGGCGCGGCGAGGGCCATCTGGAGCACCCGGGCGCCGCCGTCGTGCCAGCGGTCGCCCATCGGTGCTCCGTCGGCGGCGAACCACGCGACGTCGAGCGTGCCGTCGTCGTCGACCTCGCGGCCGGTGAGCCAGGTGCGCTGGCGCAGCACGGGCATCGTGCGGCGCAGGGCGGTGAGGTGCCGGGTCGTCGCGAGCAGGTCCTCCTGCCACGGCGCGAGGGACCAGTCGACCCACGACAGCTCGTTGTCCTGGCAGTAGGGGTTGTTGTTCCCGTGCTGCGTGCGACCCAGCTCGTCGCCGGCGGTGAGCATCGGGACGCCCTGGGAGAGGAACAACGTGCCGAGCAGCCCCCGCATCGCCCGCCGACGCGCCTCGAGCACCTCGGGGTCGTCGGTCGGGCCCTCCGTGCCGTGGTTCCAGGAGCCGTTGCCGTCCGACCCGTCGTGGTTGCCCTCGCCGTTGGCCTCGTTGTGCTTGTGGTCGTGGGCGACGAGGTCGGCGAGGGTGAAGCCGTCGTGGGCGGTGACGAAGTTGACCGACGCGGTCGGGCCGCGGTCGCGGGCCCCGAAGAGGTCGCGCGAGCCGGTGAGCCGGGTGGCCAGCTCGCGGGCGTCGTGGCCGCGCAGGCCGTGGGCCTGGGCGCGGGCGTCACCGACCCAGAACCGGCGGGCCGTGTCACGGAAGCGGTCGTTCCACTCGAGGAACGGCGGCGGGAACTGCCCGGTGCGCCACCCGTGCATCCCGAGGTCCCACGGCTCGGCGACGAGCATCACCCGCGAGAGGACGGGGTCGGTGCGCAGGGCGACGAGGAAGGGGTGGTCGGGGTCGAAGTCGTCGCCGCGGCCCCGGCCGAGGGCCACCGCGAGGTCGAACCGGAAGCCGTCGACGTGGTACTCCTGCACCCAGTGCCGCAGGCTGTCGAGGACCATCCGGCAGACGACGGGGTGGCGCAGGTCGAGGGTGTTGCCGCACCCGGTGACGTCGATGTCGCGGCCGCGCTCGTCGAGCCGGTAGTAGGCGCGCTGGTCCAGGCCGCGCCACGACAGCGTCGCTCCGGTGCGGCCCTGCTCGGCGGTGTGGTTGAAGACGACGTCGAGGACCACCTCGAGCCCGGCCGCGTGGAGCAGCTTGACCATGCCCTTGACCTCGTCGACGACGCCCTGCGGGTCGGCGGCGGCGGCGTACGGCGCGTGCGGCGCGAGGAAGCCGAGGGTGTTGTAACCCCAGTGGTTGGTCAGCCCGCGCCGGACGAGGTGCGGCTCGTGCGTGAACGCGTGGACCGGCAGCAGCTCGACGGCGGTGACCCCGAGCGAGAGGAGGTGCTCGACCGACGCCGGGTGCGCCAGACCGGCGTAGGTGCCCCGCAGGGCCTCCGGGACGCCGGGGTGGAGCATCGTCTGGTTGCGGACGTGCACCTCGTACAGGACCGTCTCGCTGCGCGAGCGGCCGGGGGCGCGGTCCTCGCCCCAGTCGAACGCGTGGTCGACGACGACGCCCCGCGGGACGTGGCCGCGGCTGTCGAGGGCCGAGCGCCGCTCGAGGTCGCCGTGCCACGTCGCGTCGACGTGGTGGCCGTACACCTCCGGCCCCCACGTCACCGCCCCCTCGACCGCGCCCGCGTAGGGGTCGAGCAGGAGCTTGGCCGGGTTGTGGTGCAGGCCGTGGTCGGGGTCCCACGGGCCGTCGACGCGCAGGCCGTAGCGCGTCCCCGGACCCATCCCCGGGACGAACCCGAACCACCAGCCGTGGGCGCGCTCGCGCAGCGGCACCCGGCGCTCGCTCGCACCCTCGCCGTCGCCGGCCTCGAAGAGGCAGACGTCGACGCCGTCCGCGTGCCCGGCGTAGACCGCGACGTCCGCGCCGCCGGGGACGAGCGTCACCCCGGGCGGGGG